>JBLGAT010000042.1:0-23254 GCA_047612485.1 Psychroserpens sp. | reverse complement strand
TTGGATAAGGGCTATTTGAAGGGCATTAAAATAACAGAAGTCATACAAAATTATAAGGTTTTCAGCGAAATTAATGAGCTTGCCAAGGAAATGGACATTGATCTGATAATCATGGGATCCCATGGTTCGAAGGGATTTAGTGAATTTTTTGTGGGTTCCAATACTGAAAAAGTGGTGCGGACCTCGTCCGCGCCGGTACTGGTTATAAAACAACGAAGTCCCGATTTTAAATTGGAAAAGGTTGTTTTTGCTTGCGACTTTAAAATAGAGAATCTATATGCCTTTATTGATGCCGTGAAGCTCTTTTCTGAACAGGAGACAAAGATTAATTTGGTTTATGTAAATAGGCCAAGAGAATATTTTATAACCAAAGCAGAATTGGATAAGAGAATCACCTATTTTATGTCCAAGGTAAGGGATCAAAATTTGGAAAATATAGAGGTTGCTTACGTAACCGATTATTCCATAGAAAATGGAATATTAGAGTATTGTAAAAAGATTCAAGCCGATGTTGCGGCTATTCCAACACACGGCAGGAAAGGTTGGGCGCACTTTTTTGTGGGTAGCTTAGGGGAAAACATAGCCAATCATGCGCACATGCCAGTAATGACTTTTAGGATTTAATTTTTTTTAGGAGTAGTAATAGACCATAAATTATTTTTAAAAGTTTTTTAGCACCTTTTCCAAGCGTGGTCTTTTATGTCTGCTTATTGGTAATTCCCTACCGTGTACCTCTACCATTTTACTATTGAAACGTTCAATCTTTTCCAAGTTGACAATATAGGATTTATGAATGCGAAGAAACTTACCATCGGGTAACTTGTCCTCAAATGCCTTCATAGTAGAAAGTACAATTACATTGCCCTGCTTGGTGATCAATTTTATATAATCTCCCAGAGCCTCTATCCATTCGATATCATCCATGAACACCTTTCTTTTTTTGAGATTACTTTTTACGAAGAAGAATCCCTTATCCTCTTCATTGCCATGGATAAGCTTATAATTAGTAATGGCCCTTTCTACGGAAGCATTAAAACGACCATTGGTAATCGGTTTTTGTAAGTAGTCCGTTACCCCGTATTCAAAAGCTTTGAAAGCATACTCTGTTTTGCTAGTGATAAGAATTATCTGAGGCTTTTTCTTTAGGGATTCCAGAAGGTCGAAACCATTGATGATTGGCATTTCTATGTCTAAGAAAATGAGATCAATCTCTAGTTCTTTAATTCCTTTGTTTGCTTCCATGGCATTGCCATATTCCGCTAAAAGTTTAAGGTGGGAATTGTTTTTAATAAGTTTGGACACGGCTAAACGTTGCATTGGGGAATCGTCGATAATGATACTTTTTAACTGCATAGCATTGGTTTTAAGAAGTATCTCCAAAATGCTCGAAATGACAACAATTGGTATTTTTTTTTGGGAGAACAAAATGGCAATTAGATATTTTTCAATTAAAGACCATTTTTAATGGAAATTTTCATTTGCTGATCATATCAATTTTCATTTGGTTGAATACTTTGAGTTGATTATTAATGAATTTTCAACTAAGATATACGAATAAAATGGCTAGGATAATGATATACGTCAGTTGAACAGAAAAAACTAACTTCAACAAAAAGGCGATTTTATTCTCTTTTTTGGCAAATGTAATTTTTAGGTCTTTTCTCCAATGAAGGCTTCTAGATCTTAAAATCATCAGCCTTTAATCACTGCCAAAGGTCTCAGTTTGGACACCTTCTTGGCAATGTCTGCATCACATACCGTTTCAACTACCAGATTTACATCTTTGTAGGCCAAGGGCGCCTCTTCGGCAATCCCTTTAAAAGAACCTGCCTGAACGAATATGCCCCTTTCTTTTAGTTGCTCCTTTAGAATAGGAGCATTTACTTGCTTTTTAGCCGCGGTTCTAGATAAACGTCGGCCTGCCCCATGAGAACAGGAACCAAAGGTAAGGTCATGACTTTTAGAAGTACCTATAAGGATATAGGAGCTTGTACCCATGCTTCCCGGAATAATGACGGGCTGCCCAAATTTGTTGTATGATTTTGGCAATTCACTGAACCCTGGGCCAAAGGCCCTAGTGGCCCCCTTACGATGTACAATTACTGATTGGGGCTTGCCATCTACCTTATGCACCTCTACTTTAGCTATGTTGTGGGCAACATCATACATAAGTTCTAAGGAGCCTTTTTCCTTCCCAAAAATAGTGTTCCAAGCTTTTCTAGCCTCCCAAGTGATCACCTGCCTATTGCACCATGCATAGTTGGCGGCCGCGCACATGGCCTTGAAATAATTTTGACCTTCTATAGAATTAAAAGGAACACAGGCGAGTTCGCGATCGGGTACATTAATGCCATACTTCTCCATCGGCGTCATCATGATCTTTATATGGTCTGTCGCTATTTGGTGTCCCAATCCCCTTGATCCTGTGTGGATCAGGACCACTAACTGTCTTTTTTTTAACCCAAAGGCATTGGCATATTTCATCCACATAATCCACCTCTACAAAATGGTTTCCTGATCCTATAGTTCCTAATTGGTCGAGTCCTCTTTTTTTAGCCATCTCGGATACTTTGGAAGGATCAGCATCAGGTAGATGTCCGTTATTCTCAATAAATAAAAGATTCTTTTTTTTCCCATATCCCCGGTCTACGGCCCACTTAGCCCCTTGGGACAAAACATCGTCCATTTCCTTTGGGGAAAGCTGAAGAAATCCTCCTTTGCCCATTCCTGAAGGAATTTGTGCATACATTTCCTTGGAAAGTGCCTCTATGTTGTCCCTCACCTCATCCAATATTATGCTAGAGGTAAGCAAACGTACCCCGCAATTGATGTCATAACCTATTCCCCCTGGTGAAATGGCACCGTCCGGATGGATGGTAGCCGCAACACCACCAATTGGGAACCCATAACCTTCATGTACGTCCGGCATTACTAGGGCCGCCCCTCGAATACCAGGTAAACTGGCCACATTGACCAATTGAACCAAAGATCTATCCCCTATGATATCATCCAAAATGGCTTCATTGGCCAAGACCCTTGCCGGAACCAACATATTCTTATGGAACGATTTTGGAATTTCCCACAGATAGTCCTCAATTTTGTTCAGATGGTTTTTAGCAATTTTCATATATCAAATATTATTAAGGTTTCCCATTGATTTCGTTGGTTCTTTATAAGGTTTGCCTCATGATACGTAACCGCTTTTATTTCTTCGTCCAGAAAATTAACTGGAGCTCCTAATATGTAGCCTTCCAATTTAGTTGTCCTCAATGTTGATATCTGCAATTGACAGTAGACCGCCTTTTTGGCATAGGAAAGTGATAATACCTCCGAAAGGAAATCAATTAATAAACAAGTGCGATCTTTAGATTCGATGTTAATGGTAACCTTCATAGGTAAATTATGATGTCCGTTGCACCATCCTTCCCTCAATATTTCACCCATTCCCAATAGCGCAACTTCAAATAATTCCTTTAGGTTTGGAGCCTCAACCTTCATTCTGATATCGGCTGTATGGGGATGAAATTCAAATTTCATTTTTTATCTGCCTTAATGACCACGAAGGAACCTTCTCCAAAACCTTGTTTGGGCATCTGTACTTTATTTATGGATTCAAGTTCTCCATAAAGCGTTTGGTTGTGCTCCAAGTTCTTAAAGCCATTGGCTTTTAATATTTTGGTAACCTGATCTACGGTATAAAACTTGGCGTGTCTGAAAAAAGTGCTACGCTCTCTTTTTTTTTCATACTGTTCGGCTATGTTTTGTTCTTTATCCAGGAAACCAATAAGAACTGAACCTTTTGGTTTTAATACCCTATAAGCCTCTGCCAAGGCTTTTTTAAGGTCCTGTAAATGACAAATCGTAACAAAAAGGACAAAATCGAATTGTAAGTCTCCAAAGGGCAACTTCTCCGCTACACCTGGCATAATCTCAATGCCCTTTTTAATTGCCTTTTTTGCCATTTCCATAGAAGGCTCTATGCCTTCTTTAATACCTAAGGGATGGGCAAATTTCCCCGTTCCCACACCTACTTCTATACCGTGTATGTTTTCGGGTAATTTCGCCATTTGTTCCTTTATGGCTTCCAATTCGGACAGGTAAGCTTTTTCATGGGTAAGATACCATGCTTCATAGGCTTCCACGTTATTGTCAAATACAGTAGCTTGTTTCATCATAACAGAATTTATAATTTATAAATTGGGAGCAACCATTAAATAATTAATACCTGAACAAGGCGTTAAATGGCTCGCCCTTTATGGGCATTTCATCATTGGGCAATAGATAGACATTGCCATTTTGTTTTAGTGTTTTAAGTGCGGTCATATTGGATAATGATACATTATGGACCTCCTTTTCCTTATTAATGGACACCTTGCCAGTTTCTTGGTTGTAGGTGCCGTACACATCCAAATTATTGGGTAAGAAAAGGGTGTCAATTTTACCATGAACCGCGGCAGGAATAATATCCTTGGCTACATAAGAGGTTTTCGGGGTATTGTAAAGCTCTTGGAACTGCTTTATTTTGGATTTTTTTTTGGTCTCAAAATAGTCTGCGATCAGTACCCAAGAAGCTTGATGCAATTTTTTTTTGTCAGTGTATTGTGAATCCCCAACAATAGGTTTGTCATAAAGATTTTTGTAAGAATTCGCTTCTTTGTATAATGGGAACAAAGAATCTACACATGCAAGTATTAAAGGACTATTTTGACCATTGATTACCTGGTTCACCCCCTTGTCCAAAGCCCTGAAAAAGGTGATCAGTTCCTTCTTTTTATCGTCTTTGCCTTCACCGTAACCATGAAAAATCCCCGCACCATGGGCCGCCTGTCCACTTCTGAACTGCATAAGCTTTGGCCTAAAATCAAAACCTACCGCTTTTTCCAATTGATCGGGCGCAAATTCATTGATGTAAAGATCTTTTAGGCCGTATTTGGACGCTTCATATAATTTGACATAATCCTGACTTAATTCTAGCAGATAGTACAAACCTTGATCGGAATATAGTGGTAATAAAGGGCTAAGATAAAAATGGCTCGCTACATGGGTCTTGGGTTCAAAGGCTATCGGAAAGGTAAAATATTGTAGCCCATCTTTATCTAGAAATATGGCCAAACCATCTGACGGATTTCTCCAAAGTTCAACATCTCTCAAGAGATCTTCCAAGGGCAATAGGTGTTTTTTTATTTCCCCGATGGTTAAATTATAGGTTTCAAGAGTTTTATGGACTTCCTTGATAGCACTTTTTAATCGGGCTTGCGCGAGATGCTCGTTTTGTTCCTTTCCCTTTTTATCCATGGGCACATATATGGACACGGAATGCATCCCTCGTTGTTCTGCCAAAATTTCAAATTCCTTATATGGAAGCGGATGATTATCTAATGTTTGCATATCATTAAAATTTTGTCGCCAAATTATGGATTCCTATATCGAATTAATATGATTCACATCAGCCACCTTAATTACTTTACAATTGGAAGCATTATATAGCGGTAATTTTTTAGATCAAGGGACTAAAAGTGAACTGATAATTATCATTGTTTCCACTATGGTGTAGGAGTACTTTTAAAGTAAAGGTTTAAATATATCATATGAAAACAATTTTGATACCCACCGACTTTTCTGCCAATGCTTTGAATGCAATTAGTTATGCCGTAAAATTTTTCAAGTATCAACGTTGTGATATGTATTTAATGCATGCCTATGCCGATGAGGTTTATAGCAACTCCGGTGATTTACCCACTTCTGATTTTGGGGTTTTTAAAGATGAAATCAAAAAAAAGGTGGATGGTGCCTTGGAAAAATTACTGGAGAAAACGAATGAAATTTCACCAAATCCAAGACACCAATATAAGTCCTTGTCCGTTTTTGGATCCCTTATAGATTCTGCCAATGATTTTGTGGATGAAATGAACATCGATATTGTGGTTATGGGAACAAAAGGAGAGACCAATGACCAGAAGCTTACTTTTGGCTCACATACCTTGCAGGTATTAAAATATGTACAATGCCCTGTATTGGCCATACCAGAGAACTATGAATATATAAAACCCAAGAAAATACTGTTCCCAACAGATTACATGGTGCCCTACAAAAGAAGGGAATTAAAGCTCTTATGTGATTTGGCATGTTCCTATAGATCGGAGATCCATTTTTTATATCTGACCAAATTTGAAAAATTGGCAAGGCGACAGGAAGACAATAAGATTTTTTTGGAAGGAGCTTTACAAGAACTAACGCTCATCTTCGAAATTGTCGATAGCGAGGAGCGAACAGATACCATACAGAAATATATTGAAATTAATGATATACACTTATTGGTAATGGTGAATTCCCGACATTCCTTTTTGGAAAACATATTGTACCAATCCACTATAGATCAATTGGGATTGGCCATAAAAGTGCCATTTCTTGTAATGCAGAATTTGGTCAGATAACAAAACAGGTATTCTATGAAACGTATACTTTTACCTACCGACTTTTCTAATAACGCATGGAACGCTATTACCTATGCCTTGGACTTTTTTAAAAATGAGGTTTGCAGCTTTTATATTTTGCATACCTATACCCCGTCTTTTTATAGGGTGGATTATATGCTTGGGGGACCGTCATTCAGTGCCATACCGGATGCAGGAGTAGAGGACTCCCTAAAGGGATTGGAAAAAACGCTAAAGGATATTAAAAAACAGTACAGCAATCCCAATCACACCTTTGAGACCTTATCGGCCTTTAATATTTTGACAGATGAGATCAATGAGGTAGTGGATAGTAAGAGCATAGATTTGATTGTAATGGGGACACAGGGAGCCACAGGTGCCAAGGATCTTTTTATCGGAACCAATACCGTCCATGTACTGCGGAAGGTTAAAATTCCGGTTTTGGCCGTACCCGCTGGTTACGTGTTCAAAGAGATTCAGAAAATTGTATTTGCCACAGATTATTGGACCCAATACAAGAAAGAGGAAATAGAGCCATTGGCTTTGATGGCAAAAATGCACAAAGCTAAACTTATAGTTTTACATGTACTGGAGGAAATGGATCTTTGGAAAAAGCAGGAAGAGAACAAAAAGGACCTAACAATATATTTAGGGGATGTCCCACATTCCTTTGATCAAATGGAAAGCAAGCACGTGGCCGATGCCATACAGGATTATATGGAAAGCAAACAATTGGATCTTTTGGCAATGCAAAATAGAAAACATTTTTTTTGGGAGCGTTTGCTAACACGCCAGAATGTCGATGCCATAGGTTTTCACCTTAAGGTGCCATTTCTAGTCCTAAGGGAAACAGGTAAATCCACTAAATAATGAAATGATGAAAAATATTTTAATTCCTACCGACTTTTCAGACAACTCATGGAATGCTATTTTCTGTGCGCTGAAGCTCTATTGGGATGTGGAATGTACATTTCATTTACTTCATGTTTATGAAGTAAGCGCCTCTCAGATAAAAGGTGCCCGAGATTCCCAAAAAGCAGGCAAGTTATTTGAAACTTTTGGCATGGAGTCGGAAAAAGGACTCAATGCAGTTCTGGATTATTTAGAAAAAAACCATGCCAATCCCGAACATAACTTTACAACTATATCCAAGTCCGATCATCTAGTGGGGGCCATAAAGGAACTACTCTTTGAGAAACCCATTAAGATGATTGTCATGGGGACCCAGGGTGCTACGGGAGCCAAGGAAGTGTTTATGGGAAGCAATACCGTACGCGTTATAAAAGGGATAAGAAACTGTTCAATTTTGGCAGTACCGGAGGAGTTTAATTTCCAAAAATTGAATCATTTGGTGTTCCCCACCGATTTTAGAAGGTTCTACTATAGATTCGAGTTGTTGCCTTTGGAGGAATTTGGAATTGCATGGAACACTACAATACATGTTTTTCATGTGGCCCAGGAAGTAGCACTGACCAAAGAACAGAAGACGAACCGGGAAATTTTGAAGGAACGCTTAAATGGGTTAAAGGTAATCTTTCACGAAAAGAACATAAATACTACCATCGCGGAATCCATTGTGGAATTCTCTTTGGAATTAAAAGCGGAAATGGTAGTGTTAATTCATTACCAGCATACTTTTTTAGAAAAATTGGCCCAGGAACCAGTAGTGAAAAAAGTAGGGTTCCATACCAAAGTACCCTTACTGGTACTTCCAGAATTGTCATGATAATACAGCAGGTAGCATAAGGCCCTAAGTGAAAGTAATAATTAAGAAACTGTTATGAAAAAGATACTGTTGCCCACCGACTTTTCCAACAACGCATGGAATGCCATTAACTATGCAATTTATTTATTTGAGAAGGTAGAATGTACCTTTTATATCTTCCATACAGTACAGATAGGCCCTTCCGGTTATAGCAGTGCTTTCAATAAGGAACGGGATACCAGATTGTACAAAATAACAATGGAGGAAGCTGAACACAGTATGAAGGCCCTAAAGGAGGCATTGGAAGCTAAAAGGCAAAATTCACTGCATACCTTTATAACCCTTACACAGACTGATCCTTTATTGAACGCCATTGGAAAGAATGTCATCAACATGGACATAGATTATATTTTTATGGGAACCAAAGGGGCTTCCGGTGTAAAATCAATATTTCTTGGAAGCAATACGGTAAGTGTGATCAAAAACATCACTTTCTGTCCTTTAGTGGCAGTTCCAGAAGAGTATAGTTTTGATATACCCGATGAGATTTTATTTACTACGGATTTTAAGCATGACTATAATGAAGTAGAATTGGAGCCTTTAATAACGATTGCAAAACTGTGGAATTCTAAAGTAGTTGCGGTATACTTTGGACTGACAGACGCTTTGGATAAACGTCAGCAGGAGGTGAAGGAAACGTTAAAAACTCGATTTTCAGATTTTTTATACAGTATAGCTCAAGGGTATGCCGATATTTCCGTTGCCGATGCCATCAACGAATATGCAGTAAAAAACAAAGCAATAGGTATGATAGCCATGATGAATAGAAAGCATGGTTTTTTTGAAAAATTAACGCGGGAACCAATTATTAAAAGTATAGCCTTTAGCACGGAGATTCCCCTGTTTATTTTTCCAAAAATAGAATGATAAGGTGAATCGTCAACAAACTATGCTACTTCATAATTGTCACTTACGTGTTGGTGTACATATGGGTTTTGAGCAGTAGGATATTTACATAATTTAATGGGGAATCCTATTCTCCATAATTCTTGTTTTACCTGTTGAAAAGTCAATGGGTTTGCATACAGGAAGAAAATCTTTTGATTCTCTACATCTATGTCCAATATCCTCACATTTAGGATTCTACTTAAGTTTCTGGTAATGATCCTTTTGTCCTCATCACTTTTTAAATGATCTAATTTTACAATTGCTTTCATAGTGCCTTAATTTGGGTCAGCTGCAAAATTAATCCATTGTAGGAGGGTATAAAATGATTTAGGTCATGTCAAGTAATTTAAGGATCATTTATGTTTAATTACTGGACAAATAATTAATCTGAAACGAACTATAGACAAACAATGGAACAGTTGGTAAAAAAAAAAGAAGTAGTACTTGCATTGGATATTGGAGGAACTTATACCAAAATTGGTTTGGTGGAGAAGAATGGCACCATAAGGGGTAAGCGTGTCTTTAGTACGGGGTCAAAACATTCCTTTCAAGGGTTTATACTAAACCTGGAAGAAGAGGTAGCCTTACTATGTGCTGAAGTCAAAAATAAGATCAATATAGTGGCAATTGGTATTGGCGCGCCAAATGCCAACTGTTATACGGGTCAAATGGAGCATCCTCCCAATTTTAAATGGGGGGATTTCGTCCCAATTTCTGAAACTATTTCCTCATTGTTCAAGTTGCCGGTGGTCATTGCAAATGATGCAAATGCTGCAGCGATAGGGGAACTGACATATGGAATCGCTAAAGACCTGAAGCATTTTGTAGTACTGACCCTTGGAACCGGACTTGGGAGTGGAATAGTGGTAGACGGCAAATTAGTAACCGGTGCAAATGGCATGGCTGGAGAGCTTGGCCATGTAAGTATAGATTCAGAGGGGAGGAGCTGCAATTGTGGACTGAAAGGGTGTTTGGAAACCTATGCTTCCGTTACAGGTATAAAAAGGACAGTTTTTGAATTGTTGGGCGAGTTAAAGGAGGATTCAGTTTTAAGAAGTATAAGTTACGATTCCATGACTGGGGAGGCCATTGCGGAGCAAGCGTTAAAGGGAGATGTTATAGCCTTAAAGGCCTTTGAACTAACAGGAAAAATCCTTGGAAGTAAAATGGCAGATACTGTTGCACATTTAGATCCAGAAGCATTTGTTTTGACCGGAGGATTGAGTAAAGCAGGGGATATATTATTAGGGCCTGTGGTAAGAAATATGGAGAAAAATCTTTTTAGCGCCTACAAAGGGAAGGTTAAGGTATATCTTTCCCCAAAAGATGGTTCGGATGCAATTCTAGGCCCAGCGGCCCTGGTTTGGCAGGGAATGAAGTAATGGTTCCAAATCATAGACCCTTTTTCTAACTCCCTAAGATGACAATAATCATTTCTTACGGGCATTTAAGAGCATACATTTAGGGTGACCATTAACTTTAAATGACCATGAATAAGATTTTGATACCCACCGATTTTTCTGAGAATGCATGGAACGCCCTAACCTTTGCCACGGCCTTGTTCGCTAATGAGAAATGTCACTTTCTCTTGTTCCACGTAAACCCTATTGTGTACACAGGTGCAGAGAACTCGGTTATTGTTCCCCACCATATGTTGAAAGAAACCGTGATCAAGGCAAGTCAAGAAAAGCTGATTTCTTGGAAAGATAAAATTAAAAAACATTCTACAAACCATAACCATGACTTCGAAACGCTGACCGTGTATGATTTTTTTGTGGATGCAATTAAATTTCAGTTATCTGAAACAGAAGCAGACCTTATTGTCATGGGGACCAAAGGGGCCAAAGGTTTAAAAAAGGTCACCATTGGCAGTAATACCGGCCATGTAATCACAAAAATTAAATGTCCCTTATTGGCAGTTCCAGAAAATGCGCATTTCAAGGGATTGGAACAGATTATGTTTCCCACGGATTATCATACCGGGATAGAAATTGGTGTTCTGGATAATCTAAAAGAAATAATGGACCTGAACAACTCCAGTTTAACGATAGTTCATATGGTATCCAAAGAAGGAGAATTACTTTCCAAGGAGCAAAACAGGAACAAGGATTTTTTGAAGGATTATTTTTCAAATTCCAATCATAGTTTTAAAAGGGTTGTAGGTTCCAGGTTGGAAGAGGCTATTCAATCCTATGCCGAAAGTCATCAAATGGACATGATCGTGATGGTGGCCAAAAACCAAAATTTCATTCAGAGGATTTTGTTCAGGCCCTTGGTGGAACAAATCAGTTACCATATCAACACCTCATTTCTTGTCCTTCATGAATAGCACCTTTTTTGACCACTTTTGTTAGACGGATTATCAATTGTACAACTGACGAATGTCATGGTTTTAGGAGTATAACACTGGTAATTTTAATCAAGAAAATAAATCTGCCATGAAAAAAATATTGATTCCTACCGATTTTTCAGCGAATGCCTATAATGCCATCAGTTATGCGTTGAAGCTATACAAAAATGAAGAAGCAACCTTTTATTTGATGAACACCTATACCCCAGCGGTCTATCAATCAGAATACTTGCTTTTTAGTCCCGGTCAGATTGGCTTGGGGGATATTTATCAGGAGAACTCGGAAAAAAAATTAAATGAGGTCAAGGATTGTATCATAGAGGAGTTTAACAACCCCAAGCATACGTTCATGATTCACTCAGCATTCAATACTTTGGTATATGAAGTTGTGGAGACTACCAAAAATGAGAACATAGATGTGGTCGTGATGGGAACCCAAGGCGCCACAGGGGCCAAGGAAATTTTATTGGGGACCAATACTGTGCACGTGATCAAAAATGCCATATGTCCAGTTTTGGTAGTGCCTCCGGGGTATTCTTTTGAAACTCCAAAAGAAATTCTTTTCCCGACGGATTATGAGGTGGATTATAAAAAAACACAACTACAACAACTTACCGACATAGCGAAGAACAATGGCTCTAAAATAGACATATTACATGTATCCTCGGGGAATGAATTAACACCACATCATTTGGAGAATAAATCTAAATTGGGAGAATCATTGGGAAATATACCACATCGCTTCCACGATGTCAGTGATCAAGAAATCATAACCGCAATCAATAATTTTCAAACAGATCAGAACATTAATTTATTGACCATGATTCGCAATAAGCATACTTTTTTTGAACGTCTGTTTATAGAACCTATCATAAAAAAAATTAGTTTTCATGTGACCATTCCATTTTTAGTACTCCCGCACAATTCAAAAGAGTAAGCCCATGCAACATATTCTTGTACCAACAGATTTTTCCAATGACGCCTATAATGCGCTCTTTTTTGCCACCCAACTTTTTATGGATGCCAAGTGTACTTTTCATTTGCTGAACAACTTTAACGAAAAAACTCCTTTATTATCAAAAAAAGGGGCAGCGTATAAAGGAAAGGAATTACTATATGTCTTAAGTGCAGAATCCAAAGAAGGTCTGTTGAAAACCAAACATAGGATTGTCTTGGATACCGGGAATTCGAAACATGTTTATAAAACAATTTCTAAAAAGGGGGATTTAATAAAAACTTTGGAAAAACTAGTAAAAGACCTTCAAATAGACCTGGTGGTCTTGGGGAATAAGGGAATTACAGGTGCCAAGGACCTATTTATGGGGAGCAACACAACAAGGGTCATAAATACCGGATTAGAATGCCCATTATTGACTATACCCAAGGAGATAGATTATAAAAAACCAAAGCATCTTGCACTGGTGACTGATTATAAAAATTGTATAAGTGCGGAACAAATGATTACTATATTGGAAATTTCAAAAATTTCAGGTACTTCCATTCACATCATGCATATTAATGAAAAAGAGCGGCTAGACAAATTTGAATCGTCCAATATGACTACGTTGTCTCAATATTTGGAAGGAGTGGACCACACCTTTCATTGGATGCCCAATTTTGCGTCAAAAACAGAGGCTATCCAATTATTTTTAGAGGAGATTGGAACAGATTTTCTGATTATGTTCAATAATAGGCATAGCGTTATGGAGAATATTTTTAGGGAACCGGTAATAAAAAAGATGACTTTTAATATTGAACTCCCGTTTTTGGTCATCAATGCAACCAATTAATGTGTTCATTTAAAATGGATAGTCTTCTCTAACATTTCATACTAAAGCTGATCTACAGGTTTGTTCTAATTGGAATGTAAAAATCAAATTCAACTGACCTTAATCATTTTCTGATTTGAATGAATACCTTAGTTTAACATACTACTTACTGGATGCCAAAAGTTTTATAAGTGATTTAATCTATAATACAAACTAGAGATGAATACCAAAAAAGGAAAAAAGAGCTACATAGAATGGTTAAGTCCGGAAGAAATGCACGACATGTCCCTTCGATGGTTTTCCGAATTGAAGTTTATAAAGGACGAACAGTTGTTCCTCAATAATTTGATTAAATCCTATACCATTCAATTAACGGATAAAGAAATTTTTGAGAAGAGCAAAGAGTTAGTAGGTGCTTTGCTTAAGTCCGAAAAGGAAGTAGTTGCTTTAATGAAAAAAGTACAGCTTCACAGTAACCAGTTAGAGATTATGGTTGACGATGTGGATCAGTTACAAATGGAAAGAGCATACCAAGTAACGCATAATGAATTATTGTTGGCAGTGAATGCGTATAGTTCCAACTATAGAACCATAAAGAGAAGATTATTCAAACTGGTCTCTAAGGTTATGAAAATGGACAAACAAAAAAGATTGTTGAATTAGTCTTATTTTGGTGAATCGGAATCTTGAACCGATTTGCAAAGTAATGGGCATCCTTGATGGGTAGCCCATTATTTTTAAATATAATGGAAAAAGGTACCGCTACCGGAAGATGGCCACATGCGTTAGTATTTATTTTGATTGGGGACAGCTAAAAATATGAAAATGGGCAATTTAGGAATTGTAATGTACTATCCAAATAAAGGAGATACCAGGATTGTTGATGTAACAGGATAGGACGAAAGAGACAATAACCCTTAAATTCCGTAATAATGAATGCTATCTATGAAGATTGTATCAAGCCTTGTCAGTAATCCCTGATTGATTGCCAAAATTGTTTAACCGTTTTCCAGCAAGGTTTGTTTAGAATTCATACAATTATATACATTGGCGACTTTGAAGTTCAATTTTTCTGTCATGTTCCCATAGCAGTGGCCTTACATTCCTTCTCTCGTATCAACTTCAGTGACTCTTAAAAGAATTTCCCCTGTCCATAAAAACATTATTATGCTAAGCTTGTATGCGACTTGCCAATTATTATGGTAATTTAAGGCATGGACACTTTAAATAAGGGTAAAATGCAAAGTGTTCCCCAGTATTAAAGGAAAGCTCATTCAATTTGAAATTGATAGCCTTAAAACCAAGAAAGCATGACTACAGAAGATGTATATACTACAGTGAGGACCTTGGCGGAATTTAGGGAACTGTTCGAAGAATCTATTAAAAAAGCGCAATTGCCCAATGATAAGCAGATGTACAATGAATTGTACAAATATTCGGCTTTGTTGGGGAGTTATATGGAAGGCTTATTGGAAGAAGGAATGTTTCCTACAGATCGTGATCATGGATAGCTCTATGTTATATGTTAACGTAGGCATTTACAATGTTCATAATAATGGGTTTATAGCTTAGCTATGTTATTGTCTCGTTTTGTGACAATAAATTGTAATTTGCATTACTTTATTTCTTTTCTTTGGGGAAAGGCAAGGTTTGATACCTAATAAAAAGAAGATATTTCCATCACGAAAAGACTATGTGCCACATTTGGCATATGACTCGGTAATTTTTGGGTATAATGGACAGAAGCTCAAAATTTTGTTACTTGAATATCACAATACGGGTCTATTTGCCTTGCCAGGTGGCTTTGTTAAAAGAAATGAGCATTTAAATGATGCTGTAAAAAGAGGTTTAAAGGAGCGTACGGGTCTAGATTCTATTTATCTGGAACAATTCCACACTTTTGGAGATACCACCCGAGTTGCTCCAGAAGTTATGCGGACCATTATGGAGGCCAACCAAATGAAAGTAGAAGAGGGAAACTGGCTTTTAGATCGTTTTATTTCTGTTGCATATTACGCCTTGATAAACTATGAGGATGTCCAACCAATACCGGACGAACTTTCAGATTCTATAAATTGGTACGCTATAGATCAATTACCATCCTTAATGATGGATCACGAAGAAATAGTTGACAAGGCCCTTAAAACCCTAAGAGAAAATCTGGATAAAAAACTGACTGGAACCAATCTTTTGCCATCAAAATTCACAATGAAGGATCTCCAACAACTATACGAGGCCATTTTAGCAAAAAAATTACGACGCACCACGTTTCAACGTAAAATGTTGGGAACTAGCCTCCTTATACGTCACGAAAAATTGTTTGGGGGTGGGGCACACAAGGCACCCTACCTCTATAGTTTTGATTTAAACGGTGACGGTTAAAAAATCACATTTAAAAATATAAGTACCATAAACAACGATTCTAATAACTTCAAATTATAAAGATTATGAATAAATTATGTAAGACTCTATCATTAATTGCCCTTTTTATTATAGGAATATATTCCGGTACCGCACAGGAGAAATTTGGAGGGTTGGCACTTTATACAGTGCGTGATAATATGGGTGTGGATGCCAAGGCAACACTTCAGGCCGTGGCAGATGCAGGTTATAAGAATATAGAAGCCGCTGGATATGAAGAGGGTAAATTTTACAATTTATCTCCCAATGATTTTAAGAAATTACTAAATGAGCTAGGGTTGACTCCAATAAGTACCCATCAGGGTTCGGTAACCTTAGAAAATGCGGACAGCATGATAGCCGATGTCAAAGCAGCAGGATTCGAATACTTTGTTATTCCTGTACCTCCTATGGGTCTCTTTACCTATAATCAAGAGGAAAGGTCTATGGGCATGACCGGTGGAGCTGTAAACCTGGCTGAAATATTGACTACCCTGGGTAAGAAATGTAGCGAAGTAGGTTTAAAGCTATTGTACCATAACCATGATTTTGAATTTGTAAAAGATAAAGATGGTATTGTTACGATCGATTATCTTTTGGAGAATACAGATCCCAAATATGTGAATTTTCAAATGGATCTTTTTTGGGTGACCAAAGCAGGTGCCGACCCTTTGGTATATTTCGAAAAATATCCCGGTCGCTTTAAAATATGGCATGTTAAGGATATGGATGATCAAGGGAGATTCGCTCCCGTAGGTAATGGCACCATAGATTTTGCAAGGATTCTTGCAAAGAAGGAGCTTTCGGGAATGAAATATTATATGGTAGAGCAAGATATGACCTTCGATGGTTTAAAACCGCTTGAGGCCATTAAAATTAGTCATGAAGGAATAAAAAAAATAGGTTTTAAATAGTAATAAGACAGAGAGAAACGGAACCTTATAAAATTATAAAAGCAGAGTATAAAAAAACCCACAACCTAAGTTGTGGGTTTTTATTTTTTTTATTGAAATAAGACCAAGCTATTGCCATCCACCTCCAAGGGCCTCGTACAAATCTACAACGGCCTGTAATTGATTGTTCTTTGAGTTTACCAAATCGAGACTGGAATTGAGCGCATTTTCCCTCGCTCTCAAAACCTCAAGATAGTTGGCAAGTCCATTGTCCAACAATTCTTCGGAATAGCTTGTAGCCAAATCATAAGCGTTGAATTCTTTTTCCTTGATGGCTATCTTTTCTGTTGCTGCAGTATAGGAATAGAGTGCATCCGAAACTTCTTTCCCGGCATTAAGCACCGAAAACTTAAAAGCCAATTTTGCCTGCTCCTGCTGTGCTTGGGAAACCTCGTATTGCGTCCTAATTTTACGGCCATTGAAAATGGGTTGGGTAAGACCGCCAACAACAGTGGCAAACAGGGAGCTAGCACTGAATAGCTTATCGAAATCCAAACTCTGAAGCCCTCCATTGCCGGACAACGTTAACGAAGGATAAAAATTACTTCTGGCTACATTGGTCAATTCAAAGGCATTGATCAAACTGTATTCTGCCGACATAACATCCGGACGGTTCGCCAATAATTGGGTAGGTACTCCCGTTGTCAAGGAAGTGGTCACCGTTTGATTTTCCAAGGAACCTCTTAAGATGGTCCTGGAATCATTCCCTAGTAAAATGGATAAGGTGTTTTCCAAAAGTCGGGCATTGTTCCGTAAATCGATCAAAAGACCCTGTGCGCTATATAATTGTGCTTCGGTCTGTTTTACAGCCACTTCGGTTACATTTCCTGCTTCTTTTAAGGCTTGGGTCGTTTCCAAACCCTTTTTCCTAGTTGTAATGGTTTCTTGGGTAATAGCAATTTGTTCATCCAGCGTCAACAACTGGAAATAGGTTGAAGCAATATTCGCCACCAATCTACTTTTTACCGCTTTATGGGCCGCAACGGTCTGTAAATAGGAGGCTTGAAATGCGCGTTTGTCACTTCTTATCTTGCCCCATATATCTGCTTCCCATGAAAGACCACCGCTAAGCTGGTATAGGTCCAATTTATTAAACTGTGCACCAAACTGGCTATTATTGGAAAGTTCTGAATGGGAGTATTGGGCGGACCCGTTAAGGGTAGGGTAGTAGCCCGACTTTCCTTGTTTTACATAGGCTTCAGAAATCAATATTTGCTGAATGGCAATACGGATGTCGATGTTGTTGGTCAGCCCTTTTTCAATATAGGATTGCAAGACGGGGTCCGTGAACAATTCTTTCCAAGAGATTGTTGCCAAGGACAAACTGTCCTTGGACAAGTGATCGGTTCGGTAATAGTCCGCTGTGATAACCTCTTTTTGTGGACGTACATATTCCTTTGCCGCAAAACAGGAAATAAGCAGCAAGGGAGCTGCGGCCAAAAATAGATATTTTAGTATTCGTGATGATTTCATAAGATTATGCTTCTTCAGAATTTGCTATATTTTTTGGTTGTGGTTCCCCAGTAATTTTTTCTTGGAGCCACTGAAATAAGATAAAGAGAATAGGGATTACAAACACTCCGGTGATCGTCCCAATCAAGAGTCCTCCTACGGCCCCAGTACCGATGGATCTGTTACCCGCTGCACCAACACCACTTGCCAAAACAAGGGGCATTAATCCAAATATAAAGGCAAAAGAAGTCATAAGGATAGGCCTTAATCTGGCCTCCGCCCCTTCAACGGCCGCTTCTAAAATTGATGCCCCGTTACGTCTGCGCTGCAATGCGAATTCCACGATCAGAATGGCATTTTTTGCCAAAAGGCCGAGGAGCATAATAAGGGCAATCTGGAAATAAATATTGTTTTGCAACCCGGCTATTTGGGTGGTGAAATAGGCGCCAAAAATACCCAAGGGCAATGATAACAACACAGAGAATGGTATCAGGTAGCTTTCATATTGTGCAGCTAATAAGAAATACACGAATACCAATGACAAAAGAAAAATGGTGGTCGTCTGGTTACCGGCATTCACTTCCTCGCGTGTAAGCCCAGAATAGGCCGTGGTGTAATTGCTAGGTAATGTGGCAGATACTTCTTCTACTGCTTTAATGGCATCCCCGGAACTAAAGCCAGGATTGGTGGCTGCCGTAATTTTTGTGGAATTGAAAAGGTTGAACCTAGTCACAGATTGGGGTCCGTAAACTCTTTTTAGAGTTACGAATTCCGTGATGGGAGTCATCTCCCCACTTCCGGTTCGTACATATAATTTATCCAGATCATTTTTATCGGCCCTATCCTCTGGTAACGCTTGCACATAAACGCGATATTGTTTCCCAAATCTAGAAAAATCAGCGGCAAAAACACTACCAATATACCCTTGCAGGGTGGAAAAAATACTGCTTATGGGCACTCCCAATTCTTTGGCCAATGGGGCGTTCAATACCAATTCATATTGGGGATAGGCCGTATTAAAGGAAGATTGTGCATACTGGATTTCTGGGCGAGCCGACAGTTTTGAAATAAATTCTTGATTGGCCTTATCCAGATCGGTAAAACTGCCACCAGTTTTGTCCAATAGATTCACTTCAATCCCTGCCGAACTGCTAAAGCCAGGAATGCTGGGCGGAGCAAAAAAGATGATGTTCGCTTCCGGTATCTGAGCTGCAACCCCAAACATTTTGGCGGTGATGCTCTCAATGGACAGGGAATCTTCCTTACGGTCCTTCCAATCATCCAATCGGATAAAACCAAGTCCAAAGTTACTTCCCGCACCCCCTAAAAAGCTGCGTCCTTCTACAACAGAACCTTCTTTGACCCCTGGAATTTGCTTTAATTTTTCATAGAGGTCGGCATTTACTTGATGGGTACGATCAATTGATGAGCCAGGAGGGAGCTCTACGTTAAGAAATATGATTCCACGGTCTTCATCTGGCACAAATCCTGTTTTTACCATTGAGGAAGACCACCATATGCCTACAACTGCCAGGGCAAGAATACCACCGGTAATCCATTTGTGGCGGTACAAAAAGTGAACAGATTTCCCATATTTTTTCACTGTGGCGCCAAAACCTCGATTAAACCCGTCGTAGAATTTTTGCGCATAGCTTTTCTTTTTGCCGTTTAGTTTTTCATCATGTCCTTTTAGGAACAAGGCGCATAAAGCAGGACTCAAGGTCAATGCGTTTACAGCTGAAATAATAATGGCAACAATAAGTGTTATCCCAAACTGCTCATAGAAAACTCCTGTGGGACCCTGGACAAAGGTTACGGGAATAAAAACGGCCGCCATGACCAAGGTAATGGATATGATGGCCCCGGAGATTTCGTGCATTGCCTCTACCGTAGCCTTTTTGGGGTCCGATTCCCCTTCATCAATTTTGGCATGTACGGCTTCCACTACCACAATGGCGTCATCCACAACGATTCCAATGGCCAATATCAAGGCAAAAAGTGTCAATAGGTTAATGGAATACCCAAATAAATTCAGAAAGAAAAAAGTACCTATAATGGAAACAGGAACTGCTATCGCCGGAATTAAGGTAGATCTGAAGTCTTGTAGGAATATAAAAACTACCACAAAAACCAGCAGAAAAGCCTCTGCCAATGTCACCACTACTTTTTCTATGGAGGAATTTAAAAAGTTATTGGTGTTATAGGGAACAAAGATTTCTATACCTTTTGGCAAGTCTTGCTTTACTGTCTCCAACCTAGCTTCAATTTCCAAGATAATGTCCCGGGCATTGGACCCTTTGGTCTGAAAAACACCTAAGTTTACGGCAGGATTGCCGGCTGTAATGGAACCTCCGGCATAGGATTGGGCGCCCAATTCAATATCGGCGATATCATTTAAGCGCAAATACTCGCCATTTCCTAGAGCTTTAATTATGATGTCGCTGTACTGTACCTCTGTTTTGAATCGACCACCATATTTTATGACATAACTAAATGCTTCCCCACTATTTTCTCCCAGAGCACCTGCAGCGGCCTCTAAACTCTGTTCGCGTAAGGCAGCGGTAACATCAGACGGAATTAATTTGTAGGCCGCCAATTTTTCTGGCTTTAACCAAATGCGCATTGCATAATCTTTACCACCAAAAACACTTACATCACCAACACCATTGACCCTTTGCAGTTCGGGAATAACATTGATCTTAAGGTAATTTTGAATAAACGTCTCGTTATAGTCTGGATTACTGCTGTAAAAAGACATATACATCAACGCACTTGTTTGCTGCTTTTGGGTAGTCACCCCAGTTTGTAAAACAGCTTGGGGAAGTAAAGGGTTTGCCCTGGCCACACGGTTTTGAACGTTGACAGCCGCAATATCTGGATCCACTTCCTGATCGAAGAAGACGGTAATGGTCGCTGACCCTGTGTTGGTTGCCGTAGAAGTAAGATAGGTCATTCCTTCCACCCCGTTGATCTGTTCCTCAATGGGAATAATAACACTTTCCAGAATGGTTTCTGCATTTGCCCCCGGATAGCTTGCATTAACTGTGACCGTTGGAGGTGCTATATCTGGATATTGGGTGATAGGTAATTGCGATAGCCCCAAAACACCCAATATGACAATAATAATGGATATAACGGTAGATAGGACCGGACGATCTATAAATATTTTTAACATAGTTTTTGTGCCTTCAAAGGGTTATCTAAATACTTGAACAATGGGCTTTGCAATACTGTCGAACGAAACTTCCATAGGTTTTATTTTGGTGGTACCTCTCAGTTTGGCAACACCTTTTGCAATGATGATATCCCCTTTTTTAATTCCAGTGGAGACTACATACAAATTATTCACCTCTGTAATAATATTGATCAGGGTAGAAATAGCAGTACTATCTTTACCTACTTTATATACATAGGTGCTTCCTTGTTGTTCGTAAGTAGATTCCTTTGGCACCACAATAGCATCTGCATAGACTTTTGGAATTTTAATTTTACCGCTATTTCCATTGGTGAGCAAACGTGAAGGATTATTGAAAATAGCACGAAAGGAAATGGACCCCGTACTTGTATTAATCTGTGAATTAATGGTTTCTATGGTACCATCCTCTTGGTACAAACTTCCATTGGCCAAGAACAATTGAACTTTAGGCAGCTTTTTTATTTTTTCAGCTATATCCTTTCCTTCCGCGTTCTGAATAAAATCGAGATAATCCTTCTCGTTCATGGAAAAATAGGCAAATACATCACTTATATCGGATACGGTGGTCATTGGGTCGTCGTTGGACGGACTTACCAAAGCTCCTTTTCTAAGTCGAATAGACCCAACAAACCCATCTACCGGGCTTTTTATGTTTGCATAATTGATATTGGCATTGATACTGTTGTAACTACTTTGGGCTTGTTGTAATTTTGCTTTTGCCGATTCCAATTGTACGTTACTTATAATATTCTTTTCTACCAAAGGCTGCAGTTTATCCACTTCTACCTGTGCAGCATGCACGTTGGCCTTGGCCGCCGCTGCATCTTGGTTAAGGGATTGGGTTTCCAACCTAAAAAGCAGTTGTCCCTTTTTTACCTGTTGTCCTTCGTCTACTAAAACATCTGTGATATATCCAGCTATTTTAGCCCTTACCTCACTATTTACGATACCTTCAATACTGGTAGGGTAGGTCTGGTAAGACGTTACGGTTTTGGTAGGGATTTCCACTACAGGAAAGGCTTTTGGACCCTGCGGTTCATTTGTTTTTTCATCGTTTCCACAGGAAATAAGCAGAAAAACCGAAGCAAGGATGACGGGAATGTATTTCACTTTATTCATAGTTCTTGGTAGTATTTAAAGCCCATTATCCTGACTTTGGAAGGCCTTCATTTTTTCGATTGTTTGTTTTAGATTTTCTTTTTGGGTAGCTAGGTATTCTTGGAAGAAAATACCCATAGATTCGTTTTCCACAAACTTCGTTGGATTGTGTTTATTATTGAACTGGTTAATCTTTTTCACCAATTTCAATTCCTTTTCAATAGCCAGTAGGTACTCTTGTAAAGTGAGCTTTAGGTAATTATTTGTGCCTCGAAAATAGCGTTTACGATCCCCTGATTTGGTGTAGAACTCTACATAATTAAGTTGAACCAAAAGGGAAATATTTGTGGAAACGGAGCTTTTGCTAGCCTTGGTAATGGTCATTATTTCTTCAAATGAAAATCCTTCTTTAGAAGAAAGAATCATAATCGCATAAATACGTGAGGCCAGAGGGGTAAGTTTATGTCTCCCTTCCAAATGCAGGCCAACCTCTTCTATCAATTCTGTTTTTTCCTTTGAACAAATTTCCATAGGTAATTGTTGTTGTGACAAATGTATGGATTGGTTCGGAACTTACCGAACGAATAAGTATTAAAGTTGTGCCAATTTTCCAAGGGTTTAAAATTTAATACTTTGTAGATGAAGCTCGAAAATCCTTTTAAAGCGAAAACAAAAAACCCATAACTGTCGTTATGGGTTTCCTTTTGCGGAGAAAGAGGGATTCACTTTGTGCATCCCTACTAGGCAATCCAATACAAGCATAAAAACCATAACCCGCTGCGCGCGTTAAGTTTTTTGTTTCCTTCCGCCTCCTTGAAGTAAACTTCTTAGGCTACAGAAAACAAAAAACCCATAACTTTCGTTATGGGTTTTCTTTTGCGGAGAAAGAGGGATTCGAACCCCCGGAGGTGTGACCCTCAACAGTTTTCAAGACTGCCGCATTCGACCA
>JBLGAT010000041.1:0-23880 GCA_047612485.1 Psychroserpens sp. | reverse complement strand
GAAACAGATGTTGAGAAAGATACTTGTAGTCGGAGCTGGCAAATCCACCTCCTATTTATTGGATTATTTATTGGAAAAAGCAGAGAGCGAAAAACTTCATATAACCATTGGGGACCTGCGTCCTGAGTATATAAGTGACCCTGTAAAAAACCATCCACGGTGTACCGTTGTCACCTTGGATGTTTTCCAAGAAGAACAGCGCCACGGTGCCATACAAAATGCCGATATCGTGATCTCCATGTTGCCCGCCCGTTTTCATATAAAAGTGGCCGAAGACTGTTTGACCTATGGAAAACACCTTGTTACAGCATCTTATATAAGCGATGAGCTCCTAAAACTGGATCAGCAAGTAAAGGACAAGGGCCTTGTATTTATGAACGAGATTGGCCTTGACCCTGGCGTAGACCATATGAGCGCAATGCAGGTCATTGATCGGATACGAAACAAAGGAGGCAAACTGCTATTGTTCGAATCATTTTGCGGCGGCTTGGTCGCCCCAGAAAGCGATACAAACCTATGGAACTACAAATTTACCTGGAACCCAAGAAATGTGGTTGTTGCCGGACAAGGTGGTACCGCCAAATTTATACAGGAAGGTACCTATAAATATATCCCATACCATAAACTTTTCAGAAGAACCGAGTTTATGAACATAGAAGGATACGGAAAATTTGAAGCCTATGCCAATAGGGATTCCCTAAAATACTTGGAAGTGTACGGTATAAATGATATACTCACACTTTACCGAGGCACCATGAGAAGGGTAGGCTACTCCAAGGCCTGGAATATGTTCGTGCAATTGGGTATGACAGAGGACAGTTACACTATTGAGGATTCCAAAGGGATGTCCTACCGCGAATTCGTGAATTTATTTTTACCCTACTCCCCCACCGATACCATTGAGTTGAAACTAAGGCTCTATTTGAAAATAGACCAAGACGATATTATGTGGAACAAGCTTCTGGAATTGAACCTTTTTGACAGTACCAAGATCATTCCCTTGAAAAATGCCACCCCTGCTGCAATTCTCCAACATATTTTGGAGGACAGTTGGACTTTGGGCAATGAGGACAAGGACATGATTGTTATGTACCACAAGTTTGGATATGAATTAGCCGGCGAAAAGAAACAGATAGATTCCAATATGGTTGTCATTGGCGAAAATAGGACCCATACCGCCATGGCAAAAACTGTTGGGCTACCCGTTGCAATGGCGACCCTTTTGATCTTAAATGGTAAAATATCAACACCGGGCGTACAGATTCCCATTAATAAGGAGGTGTACGAGCCCATTTTAGAAGAGTTGACCCAATATGGCATCAATTTCAAAGAAAACGAAGTTGCCTATTTGGGATATAATCCAGATTCCATTGCGGGTTAGTATCTATAACTAAATAGTTACATTTACCATCCAATTGAAACCAAAAAATGAAATCTACTGAGGAGAATATAAAAATAGATGGCATTGACAAAAAGATACTTAGGTTCCTAATGGCCGATGCCCGCAAGCCAATTTTAGAAATTGCGAGGCATATTGGTATTTCGGGTGCAGCTATTCATCAGCGCCTTAGAAAATTGGAGGCTTCAGGACTCATTGCTGGATCTAAGTTCATTATCAACCCTAAGGTTTTGGGGTTTACTACCATGGCATATATTGGTATTTATTTGGACAAGGCCATGAGCAACCCTCTGGCCGTAAAGGAACTGGAGAAGATTCCTGAAGTGCTGGAATGCCACTATACCACTGGCAATTGGTCTATCTTGATAAAAGTGCTCTGTAGGGACAACGAACATCTAATGAACGTGCTCAATAGGGATATTCAACAAATTGAAGGAGTTTCACGGACCGAAACCTTCATTTCCTTGAACCAACAGATCGATAGACAGATTACTATATAAAAAAGGACGCCAAAATGGCGTCCTTTTTTATATTTATTTCTACTTAATCATTTCCTTAGTCCCTTCCACCGAGAACTTGAAGCCCCCAATAGACTAGGGTTGCCAAAGACCCTATGGCAGCAACCAAATAGGTGCGGGCCGCCCAATTTAAGGCATCCTCTGAACCTTTGTATTCCTCTTGGCTCAACATATTTTTATTCTTTAACCAAGCCAGTGCACGGTTACTGGCATCATATTCTACGGGTAACGTTATAAAACTGAACAAGGTGGCAAAACCCATCATGACCAATCCGGCAACGGCCACCCAATATCCGAAACCTACCCCGGCAGCAGCGCCCAACATAATACCTCCAAATACGATCCAAGTGGACATGCCCGAAGTAACACTTACCACAGGCACCAATTTAGACCGCATCGTCAGCCATTCATAGGCCGTGGCATGTTGTACTGCGTGTCCACATTCGTGGGCCGCAACAGCAGCAGCAGAAGCATTTCTCTGATTATATACACTTTCGCTCAAGTTCACTGTTTTGTTGGCCGGATTGTAATGGTCCGTTAACATCCCAGGGGTAGAAATAACCTTTACATCCCTGATACCGTGATCGGCCAACATCTTTTCCGCAATTTCGGCCCCACTCATTCCATTGCGCAAATGCACTTTGGAATAATGCTTGAATTTTTTCTTTAGTTTATTGCTGACCAACCAGCTCACCAAGGCAATAGCACCCAAAATAATATAATACATCAACATAACGCTGTCTTTTTAATGTTAAATATAGTAAAGATTCCTTTTTCTAATATAAAGTAATTTTTCATTATTTATAATCAAAAACCCCGCCAAATAATGACGGGGTTCCTATTATGACAAAATGTACTGTCTACACCTCAACTGCTTGCCAATTAAAGGCTTCGCTAATCTCTTTATACAATACTTTTCCATCTACGATATTCAGCCCCTTTTTCAGGGAAGCGTCTGACTTGCAAGCGTGATCCCAACCTAAATTGGCCAATTTCAATACATAGGGCAAGGTGACATTGGTCAAGGCCATAGTTGAGGTATAGGGAACTGCCCCGGGCATATTGGCAACGCAGTAATGAACCACATCGTCTATTATAAATATAGGGTTTTCATGGGTCGTAGGCCTTGAGGTCTCCACACATCCACCCTGGTCCACGGACACATCAACTATCACGGTTCCAGGACGCATATCCTTGAGCATATCCCTAGTAATCAGGTTAGGGGCTTTGGCACCCTTTAGCAAGACGCCCCCAATAATCAGATCATGGTCCTTTATATGTTTTCTTATATTAAATTCATTTGAGAATTCCGTCACCACATGGCTTGGCATTACATCATTGACATAGCGGAGCCGTTTCATATTCACATCCAAAATAGTAACATGGGCCCCAAGTCCGGCTGCCATTTTAGCAGCCTGAATCCCTACTATTCCAGCTCCAAGAACCAAAACCCTTCCAGGGGCCACTCCAGGAACCCCCCCCAAAAGTACACCGCGACCTTTTTCTGGTTTCTCTAGGTATTTAGCTCCTTGCTGAATGGCCATTCTGCCCGCAACTTCAGACATAGGGGTCAACAAAGGTAGCGTTCCATCTTCATCTTCCACGGTTTCATAGGCGATGCAAATTGCCTTGCGATCTATCATGGCCTCGGTCAGTGTCTCACTGGAGGCAAAATGAAAATACGCAAATACCACCTGTCCCTTATGGATAAGATTATACTCCTCTTTAATAGGTTCCTTAACTTTAACGATCATATCGCTCATGGCATATACCTGTCCAATGGTATCCAAAACAATGGCGCCTACATGTTGATAATCCGCATTTAAAAAACCACTCCCGTCACCGGCACCGGATTGCACATAAACCGTATGGTTATTTTTAACCAATTCAAAAACCCCGGCAGGCGTCATGCCCACCCTGCTTTCGTTATTTTTGATTTCTTTTGGAATCCCGACTCTCATTTTTCTATTATTTGTATCACAAATAGGGAAAAAACAAAACCTGTAGGCACAGAGCTTCATTCCTTCCCCTCAATTATGATTATTAGAATTCCAAAAATGGAACAAATAATCAACATAAAAAAAGAAAATCATCTAAATTAGGGGTTAACTACAAATAAATACTATTTATATAACGTATACCCCTATTATTAGTGGGGTGTGTTTTAAATATATTAATATAATATCAAAAATTGATTCAAAAATAGGGGTCACTTGTATTTAATCTTCAAAAGGATCACCATCAACACCAATAGACCCGTAACAATATTTGCCAAGATAATGGAGAGGCTTTCTATTTGGATTCCATAAATGAGCCATAGGACTACCCCTACAAAAAGACTAAGATACATGGTCAAAGAAATGTCCTTGGTAGCTTTTTGCTTCCAAGCCTTGTACACTTGTGGCACAAAAGAAGCCGTGGTCAATACGGCAGCCACCAACCCTATAATTTCAATTTTATCTATGATCATCCCAGTTTAACATGAATACACAACAAGAGTTGACCCTTTGGGTTGTGAAATCCATGGGTGAAATTATTTGCATTTAGAGCGCATTCCGATATAAAATAGGAACCTATCCTACTACGTTCACGATTTTCCCGGGAACAACAATTACTTTCTTGGGAGTACGACCTTGCAGCTGTTCCCGTGTTTTCTCATGGGCCATGACGGCTGTCTCAATATCGGCTGCCGACATATCTGCGGGAAGCTCCATTTTAAAACGCATTTTTCCGTTGAAGGAAATTGGATATTCCTTACTGCTCTCTACCAAGTATTTCGCTTCATATTTTGGAAAAGCTGCCGTTGCAATAGATTCCTTATGCCCAAATTTACTCCATAATTCCTCCGCTATATGGGGTGCATAGGGAGAAACTGAAATGGCCAAGGGTTCCAAAATTGATTTGCTCGTACATTTTTGAGAGGACAACTCATTCACACAGATCATGAAACTGGATACAGAGGTGTTGAAAGAGAAATTTTCAATATCCTCCTTTACTTTTTTAATGGTCTTGTGCAAGGTTTTGAGATTTTCTGCGGTAGCCTCCTCCTCCGTTACGTGGAGTGCTCCTTCCGTGCCGGTATGGTATAAACGCCACATCTTTTTCAAAAAGCTGTGAACACCGGATATCCCCGCCGTATTCCATGGCTTGGATTGTTCCAAAGGTCCTAGGAACATTTCGTATAAACGCAGGGAGTCTGCACCATAGTCCTCGCATATACTGTCCGGACTGACCACATTGTATTTGGATTTGGACATTTTTTCAACCTCCCTTCCAACAATGTAGCTACCATCCTCCAAAAGGAATTTGGCATCCTTAAAGTCGGCATAAAGTGGGTTTTCCATGAATTTCATCAAATCCAATTCATCCGAAGGGCTCACCAAGGCTACATCTACGTGAAGGGGCTGTACGGATTTATCTCCAATTAAATTCTTTGACACCAGGGTACTTTCTCCCTCTATTCTATAGATAAAGGCACTGGTACCAGTGATCATTCCTTGGTTGATAAGTTTCTTTGCGAATTCTTCTTTGGGCACTACCCCCATATCGAAAAGAAATTTTTGCCAAAACCTGGAATACAATAAATGTCCGGTTGCGTGCTCACTTCCTCCTATATAGAGGTCCACATCCTGCCAATAGTTGATCGCATCCTGAGAAAATATTTCATTTTCGTTATTGGGATCCATATAGCGATTAAAATAGAAAGAACTCCCGGCCCAACCAGGCATGGTATTCAATTCTAATGGAAAAACGGTCCTATGGTCTATCATCTTATTACTGACAACGTTATGCTCTACCGTGTTCCAAGCCCATGTAGTAGCATTACCCAATGGCGGTTCCCCGGTTTCTGTAGGCAAGTATTTTACTACTTCAGGCAAACGTATGGGCAAGTATTTTGTCTCGATCATTTGTGGCATACCCTCCACATAGTATACCGGGAAGGGCTCCCCCCAATACCGTTGACGGCTAAATACAGCATCTCGCAACCTATAATTGATCTTTCCTATGCCTTGCCCCAATTTCTCTAATTCGTAAATGGCAAGTTTTACCGCTTTTTTATAGGGAAGCCCGTTAAGAAAATCAGAGTTCGCAATAACGGTCTTATCCTTATCGGCAAAGGCTTCTGCCGAAATATCTATCCCTTCAAAAATATTGGGAATAGGGATGTTAAAGTGTTTGGCAAAATCATAATCGCGCTGGTCACCACATGGGACGGACATTACCGCACCGGTTCCATAGCCTGCCAGAACATAATCCCCTATCCATACAGGAACAGGTTCTTTGGTAAACGGATGTGCGGCATAGGCTCCGGTGAAGGCCCCTGTTATGGTCTTTACATCGGCCATTCGATCGCGCTCAGAGCGTTTCGTGGTAGCTTCCAAATATGCAACCACTCCCCCCTCTTGTTCCGGGGTCGTGATTTGTGACACCAATTCATGCTCTGGTGCCAAGGTCATAAAACTGGCGCCAAAAATTGTATCGGGCCTTGTTGTAAAAACCTCAATTGGATATGACTTTTTCACATCCCCAACTGGAATTGTATAAAAGGTTACCGAAGCTCCTTCTGAGCGACCTATCCAATTTGTCTGGGAGTCTTTTAATGGCTGTGGCCAGTCTACTTTTTGCAAATCGTCCAGCAAGCGTTGAGCATAGGCTGAAATTCTCATGCTCCATTGGGTCATCTTTTTACGGATCACCGTATGTCCACCCCGTTCCGATACGCCATTGACAATTTCATCATTTGCCAAAACGGTTCCTAAGGCAGGACACCAGTTGACTTCCGTTTCCGCCAAATAGGTCAACCTGTACTGCAACAAAATTTCCTGTTGTCCCTTCTTTGAAAACCCGTTCCATTGCGCAGCGGAGAAAGGAGCCACATCCTCGTCACACACTGCTTTTACACTGCTGTTTCCCTCATGTTCAAATAAGGCAATCAGCGTAGTGATATCTTCTGCTTTGTTGTTGTCCTTATTGTACCAAGAATTAAAGAGTTGGATAAAAATCCATTGTGTCCATTTATAATAATCTGGATCAGAGGTGCGCACTTCCCTGCTCCAGTCAAAAGAGAAACCTATTTTATCCAGCTGATCCCTATACCTCTTTATATTTGCAGCCGTAGTAATGGCAGGATGCTGGCCGGTCTGTATCGCATATTGTTCGGCTGGCAGCCCAAAAGAATCAAATCCCATAGGGTGCAATACATTAAAGCCCTTATGTCTTTTGTAACGGGCATAAATATCACTGGCTATATACCCAAGAGGATGTCCCACATGTAACCCAGCACCTGAAGGGTAGGGAAACATATCCAACACATAATATTTTGGTTTATCAGAATTGTTCTTTGCTTCGAAGGTGCCTTTATCGGCCCATTCTTTCTGCCATTTATCCTCTATCTTTCTGAAATCGTAGCTCATATCAAAATATTTCTATAGTCCTGTCGTTTTAAAGTAGCAACAGTATGGTATATCGGGCAAAAATAAGTTTAATCATTGAAAGGGGAAAAGATATTATCAACTTACAAAACGGAGATCAAAATCAGTATTGAAATATACTATTGAAATTAATCGTGCCCTGAATTTTAATTGCGTTAATTGGCCCCATAAAATATCTTTTCGAAAAAAAATGAACAAGGTGGAAAAAAGTAATATCCAACGACAAATATTGCTCTTGCTCTTGATTGGTTTTTGGGGTTTCCAGCTTCAGGCCCAATTGGGTTTTTGCCCCGGCAGTTCGGGTGATCCTATCTTTGAGGAGGATTTTGGGACCGGAACCGCCAATGGCCCACAATTACCGGCAGGCACCACCACCTACACCTATACCTCTGGGGGACCAGATGATGGATTTTATACCCTTTCCAGCAATACAAATTATTTTAGTTGGCACAACACACAGGACCATACCCCCAATGATACCGATGGTAAAGCACTAATAATAAATGCTGACCTGTTACCTGGGGAGTTTTTCAGTTACGAGGTTGGTGGTCTCTGTGAAAATACAACCTATGAATTTTCTGCCTGGCTGATTAACCTGCTTCCACTTTCCGGGTGCCTGAACGCGGGGATTCCTGTAAATGTAGATTTTGAGATTTGGGACGATACGGAAGCCAATATGTTGGCTTCTGGGAATACAGGGGATATCAATGGAACTTCCTCTCCCCAATGGAACCAATATGGCCTGGTTTTCCAAACCCCGCCCGGGCAGACGTCCGTAATTCTAAAAATGATCAATAATGCCCCGGGGGGGTGTGGAAACGACCTCGCCATTGACGATATTGTATTTAGAACCTGCGGGGATTTAGTTGAAATTACAGACTTAATGGGCGAAACTGAGATTTCCGTTTGTGAGGCAGATGCCCCGGTAACAATATCAGAATTAAATGCTACCCCGGACTTTTCAGTTTATAGTACTCATGCTTTCCAATGGCAGTCCTCCACCTCTAGTAGTAATTGGACCGATATCCAGGCGCCAGAAGGTATTGGTCCGAGCTATTCTCCTCCTCCCATTTCAGAGTCAACCTTTTTCAGGGTAAAGGTAGCGGAAGATCCCATTAACCTGAACAGCCCCCTGTGTAGTTCGGTCTCGGAGATATTTAGTGTCCTTGTGGTCAACACCCCATCCGCCCCTACCAGTAATGGCGGTGTGTCGGCCTGTTCCAACGACCCCACTCCTTTGGAGGTAAGTACGTTATTTGGCATAAAAGTCAATTGGTACGATGCCCCATCGGGAGGTAACTTATTGCTTGCCGACAGCCGCACCTACCAGCCCACAATGAACGGCACCTATTACGCTGAAGCTGAAACCACAGTAGCGGGTTGTATTTCTGATACCCGAACACCAGTGTCCATCTTCTTTTACCAACTACCGGAAGTGGAAGATGAAACCGTTGCCTTTTGTGAAAATTCCCAGACCGTTCTAAATGCCAATTATGCTGGTACGGACACGGTAACTTATGAATGGAACACTGGGGAAACGACCCCACAAATAACGGTGGACACCCAAGGCGCCTATACTGTAGGGGTCACCAATTCCGATGGATGCACCAATGTTAAGACCATTACATTGGAACAAGTAGACGCCCCTATCATTTCCAATATAACCTCCGATGAATATTCCATCCTGGTATCCACTACTTTTTCGGGAGATTTTGAATATTCCCTCAATGGAACCAATTATCAGGACAGTCCAGAGTTTGAGAATACCCAGAGCGGCCGATATACCATATATGTCAGGGAAAAAAATGGCTGCGGGGAAGTCTCCATGCAATACACCCATTTTGTAATCCCTAAATTCTTTACCCCAAATGGGGACAATTTTAACGATACCTTTGATCTTACAGGGATAGAAAATTACGATTCGTCCCAGGTCAATATTTTTGACCGCTATGGGAAACTTCTAAAAAATTCCAACAACACCCCATTTTCTTGGGATGGCACCTTTAATAATAGGGCCCTGCCCTCTGGTGATTATTGGTATATGATACAGATTGAGGACTCCTTATTTAAAGGGCATTTTTCCTTAAAACGATGACATCATATTTGGACCATTCTTTTCCCTTTACCAAAATACTTCGGAAAACATAAAGTGTCATTCCATATTCAATTTACTTCATTACTTTTACGCCATGATTTTTCGTTATGAGCAAATCTTTTGAACGTTATCAAAAAAGAAAACTGATCTCCTCCTACTTCTCTGTAGTGCTTAGTATAGGCCTTGTGCTTTTTCTATTGGGTATTTTGGGCCTTTTGGTGTTGAATACCAAAAAAATGGGGGATCATTTCAAAGAACAAATATCCATTTCCGTCTTTTTAAAGGATAGTGCCAAGCCTGTGGAGGTAGATCAATTACAAAAAAGTTTGGCTTTGGCCGAATATACTCGATCTGCAACCTATGTCTCCAAGGAGGAAGCGGCAGAGCAGCACAGTGAGGAGATTGGGGAAAATTTTATTGAATTCTTGGGCTATAACCCCTTAAAGAATTCTATAGATATAAAGCTGAAAGCAGACTTTGTTTCTTCAGAGCAAATAGAGGATATTGCTGCCAGTCTGGCATCCAAGGGATATGTGGAGGAGGTGAGTTACGACCAACCCCTGATAACCTTATTAAACGAAAACGTAAAGCGCATAAGTTTTTGGATTTTGGTAGCCAGTGCCATATTCACCTTTATTGCGGTGTTGCTCATCAATAGCTCTATTCGCCTATCCATTTATTCTAAAAGGTTTATTATCAAAACCATGCAAATGGTGGGTGCTACCAAGAGATTTATTCGTCGCCCTTTTATATACACCAATATTAAATTGGGAATGTTGGGGGCATTTTTGGCCCTGATTGCCCTAGGGGGAACGCTGTACTATGTGAACGATAATTTTCCCGAGTTGAATCTTATGGATGACCCTCTGGTCTTAGGCTTTCTTTTTCTTGGAGTTTTCATTTTGGGAGTGGTCATATCCGTTTTGAGCACCTTTTTTGCCACACAGCGTTTCTTAAATCTTAGGACAGACGATTTATATTACTAAATTTGCGGTATGAAGAAAAACAGTACGAATCAGAACCAAGGTCCGAAACCTGAATTTATCTTTCAAAAAAAGAACTATCTTTTTATGTTCATTGGCTTGGCCTGTATGGCTTTGGGATTTATCTTGATGAGTGGAGGAGGTAGTGATGATCCCACTGTTTTCAATCCTGAAATATATAACTTCAGACGAATCCGCTTGGCCCCTACCTTGGTGCTGTTAGGATTGGGCATTGAGATCTATGCCATTTTGTTGAACCCCCACAAGAAGAATTAAGAATTGGACATACTACAAGCTATTATCCTTGCCATCATTGAAGGCATTACCGAATATTTACCGGTGTCATCAACCGGGCACATGATCATCGCGTCTTCCTTTTTTGGTATTGCCCAAGATGATTTTACAAAATTGTTTACCATTGTCATCCAAATGGGGACCATCCTTTCCGTGGTAGTCCTTTATTTCAAAAGATTTTTCCAAAGTTTGGATTTCTACTATAAACTATTTGTCGCCTTTATTCCGGCCGTCTTTTTTGGACTGCTTTTAAGTGATGTTATTGATTCTTTATTGGAAAATCCGTTGACTGTCGCCGTATCCTTGGTCCTTGGTGGCCTTATTTTATTAAAGGTTGACGATTGGTTTGGAGATGCTGAAAACACGGAAATCTCTTATCGTACTGCTTTTAGAATTGGACTTTTCCAGTGTTTGGCTATGATCCCTGGCGTCTCCAGAAGTGGGGCCAGTATTGTTGGTGGAATGACGCAAAAGCTCTCCAGAACGGCAGCGGCAGAATTTTCCTTCTTCTTGGCGGTACCTACCATGTTGGGCGCTACCCTAAAGAAGAGCTACGATTATTACAATGCAGGCTTTACACTTACCAGTGAACAGGTGAACTATTTAATAATTGGTAATGTTGTCGGGTTTTTGGTAGCACTCTTCGCCATTAAAACCTTTATTGGGTATTTGAGCAAGCACGGCTTTAAAATGTTCGGGTACTACCGAATCATTGTTGGGCTGGCCATCCTGATCATACATTTTTTCATTAGACCCCTAACCGTGATATAATGACAAAAGAAGACTACTTGGAAGGACAGCTATTGTTAATAGACAAACCGCTTACCTGGACCTCTTTTCAAGCAGTAAACGCTTTAAAATGGGCCATTCGAAGAAAATTTGAACTCAAGAAAATAAAGATTGGCCATGCCGGCACTTTAGACCCCCTAGCAACTGGACTTTTATTGGTCTGTACGGGAAAATTTACCAAAAGAATCAGTGAGCTGCAAGGACAGGTAAAAGAATATACAGGGACCTTTACCTTGGGAGCCACCACCCCTTCTTATGATCTAGAGACCGAAGTTGACAACACCTATCCTACCGAGCACATCTCAGAAAAACAAATTCACAAGGCCACTGAACAGTTTATTGGTGAAATCCAACAGTTCCCTCCCGTATTTTCTGCCCTAAAAAAAGATGGTAAAAGATTGTATGAGTATGCTAGGGAAGGAAAAGATGTAGAGATCAAGTCTAGGACTGTAGAAATTCTAAAATTCGAAATTACCGAAATTTCCATGCCGCAGATAACTTTTCGGGTAGTCTGCGGCAAGGGCACCTATATCAGGTCTTTAGCCAATGATTTTGGTAAGGCTTTGAAGTCTGGCGGGCATCTTTCTTCGTTAAGAAGAACCAAAATAGGTGATTTCAACGTAGATAATGCTGTAACACCTCTTGACTTTCAGGATGCATTGCTTCCCGATCGTTTGAATACATAGCGGCAAAAGGGCTTTTGCCCCAAGGTAATCAGTGATGTAAAATCTATAAACAACAAGAGGTTTTAGATGTATGAAATTGAACAGAAGTCAGCTTTCCTTTTTGATAACGTTCTTCTCCATGTCCCTAATTGTGTTGGCTCTTTACAACATTCACTTAGGTTCCAAAGAGAAGGGGGAGTATATCGTTGAGCTCACCCTCCTAGATGACGAGGAGCTGGAAAGGTTGTTGGAGGAAGAAAAGAAAGCAGATCAGGAGATAGAAGATCAACAAAGCCAGATCAAAAGTAATCTAGCCGTAAACGAAGCATCAAAACCCACTTTTGGCAAGCCAGAACCTCTAAAAACATTGGAGGAACTAATGGATGATAAGGAAACTGCCTCCAGTAGCGATGAAGAAACCGATTTTCTTAATTCTACAACAGGCTTTGGCGCAAGTCTTAAAAAATTATCCAAACAACGGGAAGAGGCCAAACAAAAACTTGGGGAGCTTGATGCCAAGAAAACAAAAAACACCAGTTATTCCAAAAGAAATACCACAGTCTCCTATTCCCTAGTTGACCGCAATCATTACGATCTTCCCATCCCCGTTTACACCTGTATTGAGGGGGGGAAAATTGTCATCAACATCCTTGTAGATAACAACGGTTATGTCCTCGAGGCGGAGGTCAACAAAAAAAGTTCCAATACCCTGAACGGATGTCTAGTAGAAAATGCCATTACCTATGCCCTACTGGCAAGATTTAATTCTGGCAATGGTGAAAACCAAAAAGGAACGATTACGTACCTATTCCAGGAAAAGTAATTTCATAAGATCGGCTACGGTATTTTTTCCCCTATCCCTGTTGTACCAAACTTGTAGCTCTTCTTTGAATTGCGGAGTAAGTTCCCCGTGCTCTTTTTTATATTCATCAGCTAATTGTGCCGCCTCACTAGCTCTTGGGCCCCAAGACCAGAGTACACCATAAGAAACAGGATCAATTGCCAATAGTTTTGGTATTGATCTTGATCCCTTGGTAAGGAAACAGTCCATTAACTCCAAATGCTCATCTCTTTGAATTATTTTAAGGGAAATATTTGGATTTAATATTGCAAGTTTGTTGAGGACGGGTATGGTCTGGGCCGCATCTCCGCACCAACTCTCGGTGAGTACCAACCATGTTATTTTACGAGAAATTCCACTAATCTGGAACCTTTCATCCTCATTTACCTGTATCGTTTTATCCAAACGTTTCATCCGTTGCTGGTTCAATTTTGTATAATCTATATACATTTGAGTCTGTTCAAGCCCAGTTGTTCCAACCTCCAAAACCAATTGGTCCATAAACAATCTATAATCATTGTACGATAAGGCTTTGGAAATACCTGTATTGATCAGTTCCTTACTCGCTTTTCCTTTGATGTTATAATCCAATGTTCTTTAGTTTTGGTAAAAAAATATCGTGCTCCTGCCTTTTATAAGGTGACAACTGTCACCATTGAAGGATTGCCCTTGAACACCTACAAATGTCTCTTCTTTATCATACCTCCACGAGTATCGTTGATACTATTCATCACCACAAAGGCATTGGGATCTATCTTGGCAATCTCTATATTCAATTTTCGTATCTCCAAACGGGTGATTACGGTATAGATCACATCGTATTCATTCTGAATGCCAAGTTTCCCATACCCCCCCCTTGGCGCGGTAAATGGTAAGTCCCCTCCCCAATTTTTCAGTGACCATGACTCTAATTTCCTCACTTTTCACTGAGATAATGGTCACCCCTGTATATTCTTCAATTCCATCCACTACAAAATCCAAGGTCTTGGAAGCCGATAAATAAGTCAGCATTGAATATAGGGCCGTTTCCATGGAGAGTAGGTAAGCAGCAGCAAGAAATATGATGATATTGATAAGGATAATGATATCCCCAATAGTGGTTCCCAACTTTCTGCTCAAAAAGATAGCTAGAACTTCCGTACCATCCAAAACCCCGCCCCCTCTTATGGAGAGCCCTATCCCTGCACCTAAAAAAAAGCCCCCGAAAACAGCTACCAATAATTTATCTTGGGTAATCTCTGGAAAGTGCATGGTGGCCAGAACTAGGGCAAGACCAAGTATAGCCAAAGATGCTTTTATTGCGAATGTCTTTCCTATGACCTGGTATCCAAGAATCAAAAATGGAATGTTCACCAATATGATCAAAAGATACAGTGGCAAAAAGGATATTTCCGTAGCCAACAACGAAATACCTGTGGCACCACCATCTATAAATCTGTTGGGCAAAAGAAAACTTTCTAGACCAAATGCCGCGGAAAAAATTCCCAATACAATAAAGAAGGTATCCTTAAAGAAAGAATTGAAACTAATACGCAGTTTACGGAAGCGTTTTAAATAGGCACCTGCATGACTAAGCACCCTATAACCTTTATTGATTCTACCGCCCATATGGTTCAACTTTATGATTATAAGATGAAATTGGTCTTTTCTTTAAAACTTCTAAAAATACGACCTCTACCGTTTACAAGTTTTCAGGATTTACGGCCAAACTGTTGAACAGTTTGGCTTTAGTCGTAAAGAATTTATTTTGGACCTGGTTTTTCTTGAGTTCTGAATCTATTAGTTTACTTTCCCTGGAGTTGATTAAAAATATGGAGCTTTCGCCAAAACTAAATTTACGTTCCTCAGCCTTAAGTAGGGTCTGGTAATTTTCAACAATATCCGCTATCAATTTATTCTGAATCTCAAAGGATTCCAATTCCCTGTATATAGCAACAATTTTGTTCTTCAACTCAATCTGTGTATTATCCAATTCAAACTGGGCATCCTGTAATTTGTATTTGGCTAACTTTAAATCGCCCCGCTCCTTTCTTAGAAACAGAGGTAATTGAAAATTTATTCCCGCCTTATAATTTTGGGTTTCCAAGGAATTTATCAATTCTGGAGTCTCGGTGAGAAAGTTATACTCCAAATCTATTTTGGGCAGCAGCTTGTTGGCCTTGAATCTCCTGTCCACTTCCAGACCCTCAATTTTGTAGTTCAGGGATTTTAGTTTTGGATGCTTTTCAATGGAAAAACTATCCAAGGGCATTCCTGAAATTTCCAGGGCAGCATCAATATCCCCATTCAAATTGGCATCGGGCACAACATTACTCTGTAATTCCACGGGAATATTTCCGTTTAACCAAAGGAAATTTGACAGCTCCAAGGACTTGTTCATCAACCTTACTTTGGCCTGCTCCAAACCGAGGGCCCTGTCCTGAACCACTATTTTTGCCTCCACGGTGTCAATAGCGGCAATCTCCCCTGCAAGCGCACTTTTTCGGACCCCTTCAAACCTAATCTGGGCATTGGCATAAAAATTATTGAATATCTCCATTTCGTTATACACCTGTAACCAATCGAAATAGGCCAATGAGGCTTTAAAAAGGATCTGATTTACAAGAAGATCACGGTCGGCCTTGCTCTGTTCGCGGAAAAGCTTCGCTTGCTTTAATGTCGCCATTCTTTCATTGATCCAAAATCCCTGTCCCAAGGAGAAGGAAATTCCTGCACTATAAAGACCGTTGTCAGGCACATTGTTTTCAGGATTTAAAAAGGTCCCATCATTTTGTTCAAATTCCCCCTTTAGTTCCAAACCATACCACGTAGGTATTTTAAAGGCGGCATTGAGCTTGTCATAATAGGCAGTCCCTTTAAAATCCTTCTGATCAAAATCGACCTCAATTATGGGATCAAAACCACCCCGGGCACGCATTAGGTTTGCTTGGCCCGTTGCCAGGGCTAGTTCTGCCTGTTTGGCGATGGGATGGTACTTTTTTACATATCCTAGATACTCCCTAAATTTTAAAACAAGATTATCCGGTTCCTGCGCGCTTGATATGAAAAAGGCAAAAAAGACGAGACATAGAATACAGTTCTTCATTACTTCTTACTTTTGGAGGCGGTAGTCATCGGCTGATAATAATTGGGAGGAAAGCCATTTAGTTGGCGCCAAAGTTCAAACCAAATAGGAACGTCCTCCAACAAGGCCAACGTATTTGCTCCAGAACCTACGCGAATATCTTTGGGCCAAGGATGGTCATTTGGATCTGGGGCCAACAGCACCCTGTATTTACCATTATCACTAATAAAGGTTTCTATAACCACCACTTTACCTCCATAAGTACCATAAGACAAATTTGGCCATCCGCTGAACACAATGGCAGGCCATCCATCAAATTGAATTCTAAATTCTTCCTCTAAATGAACTAGAGGAAGATCTATTGGCTCCACGAATGTTTCAACGGCCAATTCATAATCAGATGGCATTATGCCCACCAAACGGTCCCCTTCCTTGAATGTCTCCCCAATTCCGCCCTGAATTGCCTTATTTATGTATCCCGATTGTGGGGCACGGATATAATACAGATCGTTACGCATCTCATAGTTGGTATAGTCGCTCTCCAATTTGGAAACCTGTGCTTCTGAATCGAACTGATTGGATTGTGCGGTGTACATATCGCTTTGGGCTTTGGAAAGCTTATCGGTATACTCTGCGCGTACCCGATTAATTTCCATCTCGGAGTTGAGTACCTCATTTATAGTCGCCAAAAGCTTGTTTTCCTGGGAAATCAACTTAGCCTGCGTCTCTTGCAGTTTTAATCGTTTTTCTTCCACATCAGTTATGGCTTTCAACCCTTCCTTTTCCAATTGAACAACCCTTTCAAACTGCCTTTCGGCAATACTGATATTGGTTTTGGCTGCCTCCAAGTCGATGCTATCACTCTTTACCTTTAGTCTGGACTGGATCAATTTGTTTTCCGACTGCTTTAACTTTAGGATTCTTTCCTGCATAACGGCACTGATCTGATTGTTCAGGGCCTTCACCTTTTCGCCATAGGAGGAAACGGCCATGGATTTAGACTTTATCTGTTGACCGGTCCTTTGTACCAAGTTGGGATCAAAGTACTCGTTCTTGATCTCGGAAATAAATAAGATGGTATCCCCTTTGTTTACAAAATCACCTTCTTGTACATACCATTTTTCTATTCTCCCTGGGATGGGGGATTGAATGGTCTGTGGTCTTTGACCGGGGCTCAAAGTAGTAAGATATCCCAAGGCCCTAATGTTTTGCGTCCATGGAAGAAATAGAACTATAAGTCCAAAAATAGCGGATACCATTAGAAACCTATTAAAGTGCTTATAGTGCCTTTTATGAAAGACTCGTTGGGCAGATTTATACACGGTTAAATCTACCTTCTTGTTGAGTTCGTTTTTAGAAATGTTCAGCATAGTACCTAGTTTTCACTTATAATTTTACCCCCTTCAACCACAATTTTTCTCTTACAACGGCTCAACCAATTTGGATCTTGACTAACAACCACCAATGCCCATGGGCGATCTTTATCCGTTAAAAAATCCATGATTTCAATAGTCTCTGGCTCATCCAATTGGTCCAAAGGATCTTTTAAAATCAAGAGCTTTGGCTTTCTAACTATACTTCTCGCCAAAACAATTTTCTTGGATATAGTATAGGGTATCTGTTGCCCCTCAGGGTATAAAAAGGTGTTGACACCCATTGGCTGCTCCTTAACAAATTGTGACAGCCCAGCCTTCTCCAAGGCCCATTGCAGATCTTTTTGTTGGATATTTTTATCCCCAAAGGTGATATTGTTCAAAATGGTGCCTTCAAATGGACTTTCCTCTGTTAGGGATTGACCTAAAAATGACCTGTAATGGTTGGGCACGATATTTTCCAAGGAAATATCGTTAACAAAAATGGTTCCATCGGTTGGAGTTAATAGGCCTGAAATTAATCGTAATAAAGTAGATTTACCGGAACTGTTGGGACCCACGATCAACGTTGTAGTTTTGGGCAAGATCTTTAATGAAATGTCATTGATTATCATTTTGTTGCTCCCCTTAACACTAAAGGAAACATGATCCAATTCTACATTCAACTCCATTTCCATGGTAAATGGGGTCTGCCCTTCCTGAATTTCCAATTCCTTATCCAGAACCTGTCCTAATTTTTCAATTGACGTTAAAAGATCATATATGGTTTCCAATCCGCGCATTAATTTTTCTACTGAATTGATGACCAATAGAATAATGATTTCCGCAGCTACAAATTGCCCAATATTCATCTCTTGGTTCAGCACCAACAGACCCCCGATTAATAAAAGACCCCCAGTCACCAAAACTTTGAAGCCGATCATCTGGATAAATTGGATCACCAAGATCCTGAAATGACTTTCCCTAGCGTCCAAGTAGTCTGCCACTAGTTCATCATTTTTTGCAAGGGCGTGGCTGGTCCTCCCGGAAAGTTTAAAGCTCACCAAGGATCTAGCGATTTCTTGTATCCAATGCGCTACCTTATACTTGTGTTTTGACTCCTCCAAGCTGGTATCCATACCCTTCTGGGCGGTAAACTTAAATACCACATATATCAGCAACACCAATAATAGACCATAAAGGATAAAGAATGGATGATAAAAAGACAAGAGGATCAGGCCAAATAAAATCTGTAAAAGTGAAGCCGGAAAATCCAATAGAACCTTTGCCAGCCCCTTTTGAATATTCAAGGTGTCAAAAAAGCGGTTGGCCAGTTCCGGCGGATAATAATCGCGCAATTCGCTCATTTTTATCTTTGGAAAGCGGTAGGCAAATTCAAAGGAAGCCCTTGTGAATATCTTTTGTTGTACGTTTTCTATGATCCTGATCTGCATCAGTTGTAAAATACCTGCAAACGCTACACCTCCGGTAACCAGAATTACTAAAATTATCCATGATGTGCTAATTTGCGCCCCTTGGATTAGATTAATGATAGCCTGAATACCAAGAGGTAGGGAGAGGTTTACCAAGCCCGCAAAAACGGCGTAGTAAAATGTCTGTAGAATATCTCTTTTATCCAATTTCATCATCCCCATTAACCGCTGCCATGAGGTTTGAACATTTTTAGCCATTATTTTTAATATTTAAGGAGTTAAGGACCAATTCGGTAAAATAGTGGGTTACAGAATTTGATTTAGAACATTCGGTCAAGGAGGTAAAATGGTCTCTAAGAAAATACTGATGCAATGACCCTTCCAATACAGTACTGGCCAGACTGGTTGGAAAGGAATATTCTGGGTAGACTGTCTTTATCATTTTACTTAATCGATCTGCCAGTCTTTTATAAATAATAAAGTATCCTTGCTTGTTCTCTTTATCCACTTCCTTGGTCAAGTATGATTTGGAATACTCATTGATGATGATTTTATTCAATAGGACCTCATTGATATAAGAAAAGGAAGAATCCACCTCTACTTCCCTTGTAATAATCTCTATCGCCTTTTTAAGTTTTAGAACATCGTCCTGAATACTGTTCGTGGTAAACACCAATTGATACTCCAACCATCCCCAGTACCAAGAAGTCAAGTACAGTAATAGTTTGTGCTTGTTTTCGAAATAGCGGTAAATGGAACTTTCATTGGAGCCAATTTGGACACCCAACTTTTTAAAGGTAAAATCCTCAAACCCCAACTCATGGATCATAACAATGCTATGCTCTATAATCTTCTTACCCAGTTCTGAAGACTGAGGGTCCTTTAGATAGATTTTATCATTGATTTCAAGTTTTATAGATTGTAGCAACCTGTCCATGAGCAATTTTTTAAATATTATCCTGCAAATATAATAGCAATACTATCAAAGTATGATATATTAACTACTATTTAACATAGGCAACACTTCTACTATTGTAGAAAATAAATAAATTTGTTGGGCAAAAATTTAGAAATCATGAAAGCACTTTTATTGGTATTATTCTTATTTAGCAGTTTTAACTATGTATTAGGGCAGGAAAATGATGTAATTTCTAAAGGAACCACTTATACCTTAAATAGGCCTGAGGGACATACTTATAAATATATAGATTTCCCTAGAAGAAACATCATTATAAAAAGGGGCGCTATAGCCGATTACAATTCTCTAATTGGCTTGGAAATAGTAGTAAAAGATTTGGTCAAGAATACAAACGGATCTACTACGGCCATTTTAGAGCGGAAGGACGGGCGTCCTTTTTTTAGGTTCTTCCCAACTGTGGAGGCAAATTTGGAAAATGCCCTGGTCAGTGGTGAATTAAAAAAACAAAACCCTTAGTGGACACAGATCCTAATATTCTTCAAACCACTTAAATTTTTGATGAATTATAGATTCCTTTGAGATGGTAACATGTTCCAAAAATGCCAAGGCAGCAGGGGACAATTTTTTGGACGGCAGCCATACCAGATTCCAGGTGGTCACCAATGGGAGACCAGCTACCGGTATTATCTGTAATTCTCCATTTCTCAATTCGTTCTTAATCCCGATCAATGGCATAATAGAATATCCCAAACCTGCAATAATAGCCTGCTTTACGGCTTCATTTGAGGTTAATTCCATTTTCTTACGAACAGAAAACGCATTGCCTTTAATGAAATTTTCCATGGCTTTGCGGGTTGCCGATCCCTGCTCTCGGTAAATAAGGGGCAATTCTTCGAACTGCTCCTTTTTAATAGGACCATTTAATTTTTTATGCTCCATAGCGCCCACAAAAAAAAGTTTGTTCTGCATTAATTCAACGCTTTTTATTTTAATCTGTTTGGGCAAAACAGAAACCATTGCAAAATCGACCTCATTGGCCTCCAAGCTTTCAACTACCCTCGACTTGTTTGTCACATCCATAATCAAGTCCACCCCTTTATTCTCGGCCAAAAAATCGGCCAAAAAATAGGGAATCACGTATTTTGCTGTTGAAACTACCGAAATTTTCAGCCTACCGCTCAATTCACCCGCATAGGCCATGGTCCTATAATTTATGGCATGTACCTCATTCAGGATTTTCTCCGCTGCCTTAGCAATTTCCAGTCCAAAATCGGTTATAAATAATCGCCGCCCAACCACTTCGGTCAATGGAATTGAAAACTGTTCTTGGAAATTTTTTAATTGTATGGACACTGCTGGTTGGGTCAAAAACATTTCTTCAGCAGCCTTGGTTATACTTTTGGTTTCTGATATCTTGAAGAATATCTGTAGTTGATGTAACGTATAATTCATAAGATGTATTTATGTAAATCATAATAAATATAAATAAAAATTTATAAATTATAAATATAAACTTTGCACGCCCTTAATATTTAGAACTAAGGACTTGAAATCTTTTGATTCAAAAAATTAAAATATGGAATTGAACCAACATCAATTTAATATCGTGGAAGGGGTGTTTACGCCCTCGGAAACAACGGAAGTACTATTCACCTTGATCAATGACAAGATAAGGTTCCATAACCTACAAATAACGGAGATAACGGAACGATTTAGTGGTGATACCTCACACTCCGAAAGGAGAATAAAAGAACTTCAAGCCTCCAAAGAACAGATTGAGAAAGTGATACTTGCTGCAAGGGACCTCGGTCAGACCATCAGTATTCATGGAACTATAGAATTGAAATTGAACGTTCCGGCATCAACTTCAACGCTCTCTGCATCCTAGGTACATTTTAAATATTATTACTGCCTTTACATGGATATACATTTGTTGATCGACAACCTGACCAACCCTGCCCTATTATTTTTCTTTCTTGGAATTTTGGCGGTCCAACTGAAAAGTGACCTAGAAATACCACCCAGTTCTTCTAAATTTATTTCCTTGTACCTTCTTTTTTCCATTGGATTCAAAGGAGGATTGGAGTTGTCCCATAGCAATTTGGACATGGAAATTTTATGGTCGCTATTATTTGGAATTTTATTGGCACTACTAGTGCCCATCTACACCTTTTTTATACTAAGACGAAAATTCAGTGTTGAAAACGCTGGGGCCATTGCGGCGGCTTACGGCTCCGTGAGCGCGGTAACGTTTGTTACGGCAGTTTCATATTTGGAAATGGCCCAAATTGAATTTGGAGGACACATGGTAGCTGTAATGGCATTGATGGAAGCACCTTCTATCATTATAGCGGTCTTGCTTATGTCCTTGTATCGTAACGGGAATCAAGAAAAAACGAAGCTCGGTACCATTTTGCACCATTCTTTGACCAACGGAAGTGTATTGTTGATCATAGGGAGCCTTGTGATCGGTTTTCTAGCCAATGATGAACAGGCAAGGGGTATTGAACCCTTTACCACAGATATCTTTAAAGGGTTCTTGGCTGTCTTTCTATTGGATATGGGGATAACAAGCGGTAAAAAACTATCAGATTTCATCTCTAAGGGATGGTTTGCCCTACTTTTTGCCATTTTCATACCTCTGATTAACGGAAGTTTGGCCGCTATTGCAAGCGGTACATTTACAGAAAGCACCGGGAACCGGTTCTTATTCGCCCTGCTCGCTGGTAGTGCCTCGTATATTGCTGTGCCGGCCGCTATGAGACTTATAGCGCCTAAGGCGAACCCAAGCCTTTACATTCCCATGGCCCTGGCCATTACCTTTCCTTTTAATATTACCTTGGGAATGCCCATTTATCTCTTTATCATTCAAACCTTTTAAATTAATCACATATCTTTAATCTTAATTGATATGACGATTATGAGCAAACACAAATGCGCTTGGTGTCTTGGCGATCCCCTTTATGAAGCCTATCATGATGAGGAATGGGGGGTTCCATTAAAAGAAGATGCTGCCTTATTTGAGTTTTTGATTTTGGAAACCTTTCAGGCCGGGCTGAGTTGGATCACAATTTTGCGAAAACGGGAAAATTTCCGCGAAGCCTTGGATGGGTTCAATTACCATAAGATCGCACAGTACGATCAGGATAAAATCACCTCCTTACTTGAAGATACAGGCATCGTTCGCAATAAATTAAAGATCAACGCCACCATTACCAATGCCCAGTCCTTTATCAAAATACAACAAGAGTATGGTAGCTTTAGCTCATACATATGGAAGTTCGTGGATGGAAAACCCATTAAAAATACAGTTAAAACACCAAAGGATATTCCGGCCAACACAGAACTCTCGGATACCATCAGTAAAGATTTAAAAAAACGTGGATTTAAGTTTGTGGGCAGCACGGTGGTTTATGCCCATATGCAAGCGACGGGTATGATAAACGATCACGAAATAAATTGTTTTAGATACCATGAGGTTTAGATCAGTTCTATTCATTACAGTGCTATTTTTAAGTGGCATGGCAATGGCACAATCCAAGTTGGAGCGGGAGCATCGCATAAAAAAATCGCAGTTTCCGGAAAAGGGCAAGCTTTTTATGGAAACCAAAATAGGTCCCGTAAAAACCCTCCGTTATTACCGGGAAATAGACAGTAGCACGATCACTTTTACCTCAAAGTTCAAAAAAGATCGCTTGCATTACAACATACAATTTTCTCAAAATAGTGAATTCCAGAAAGTGGCAATTACGGTAAAGGAAATAGACATTCCCATGGATAGTTGGCAGCGTATTACTTCCTTTATGGATCGGTATTTTACAAAATATCGAATAAAAAAAATACTCCAACAATATGCGGTCACAAAAGATCAACCAGAGGCTGCTACCCTAAAGAATGCTTTTCAGAACATGATCCTGCCAGAAATAAAATATGAGATATTGGCCAAGGGAAAAATGGACAGCTCGTATCAAGAGTACAAGATTCTTTTCGACTCAGAGGGAGATATGGTACTATTAGAAAAGGCACTTCCCCCAAATTATGACCATATCCTTTATTAGAAAAAGAGGCTTATTCTTTTGCTTGGCACTATTCACCG
>JBLGAT010000040.1:0-24469 GCA_047612485.1 Psychroserpens sp. | reverse complement strand
AAACCTCCATCTTTATGCGCTCCATCTGTTCTTGCACCGCCTCCTCGTCATCGTAGTCAAAACCATGTCGCTCTCGTTCCACTTCAAGACCCATGCTAACCATTAAGCCATATTTCTGTGCCTCATCCAAAACTTCCTTAGCCGATTTTTTACCATTGTCTGTACGCCAAGTCCTAAAGGAATTGGCATTATGTTCTGCCAATGCCGCTACGTTACCAAATTCCAACCCTGCTCCTTTAATGTAGAAGGGTTCTCCGTTGACCAATAGTTGGTATTTGTCACCGGATTTGGAAACTTCCACTTTTGCAGGTCCGTCTCCTATTGGTTGATCGGATTCTGTTTTTTTTGCATCGTTCTTACATGCAATAAACAAGCAGACACCAAGAATGTATAGCAATTGCTTCATTGTAATTCTATTTGTTAGTTAATAATTCTTCCACTTCCTCCAAGGTCCTTCCTTTGGTTTCAATCACATACTTGTACACGAAGAACACAGCGCAAAGGGATAACAAGGCGTAAATGGCAAATGTAACAGTTGGTCCCAGGTTGGAGAGTTCCCATGGAAAAACTTGGGTAACCGAAAAGCTTATCAAAGAATTGAAAAAGCCAACCACGGAAATCGCAATCCCCTTAATCTTACTGGGGAATATTTCCGAAATAAGTGTCCACATGACAGGTCCAAGGGATATGGCAAAAGAAGCCACATACAGCAAGATGGCGATCAATACCAAGGTGGCATTGATAGAGATAAAATTAGTAATCTCATTACGCTTGAATTCCAAAAATAGTTCATCATCCAATTTTGCACTCACTTCTGTAAACAAAGCAGCCTGTCCATCAAAAGACTTGCCGTTCAAATCGGATAATGCCACCATGATCTCCTTATTGCCTACTTTGCTTAAGGTATCATCATTGAAATTATAGGTTGCATTATTAAAGGCAAAGGTTGCCATCAGCAGAGCCACGGTCATAAAAGTTGTACCGATGAGCAAAAGAGGTTTCCTGCCCAGTTTATCTATCAACCAAATGGCCACAAAAGTAAATACCAGGTTGGTTAGCCCAACGACAATCGCTTGCAAAAAGGATGAATCCGTAGTGCCTCCAGCCTGTTCAAAAATTGTAGGGGCATAATAGAATACGGCATTGATCCCCGTGATTTGCTGGAAAAATGCGATCCCCAAGGCAATGATCATGATCGTTGCATACTTATGCTTGAAAATATCGGACAATTTTCCTTTTTCCTCTTTCCTGTCCAATCCGCGTTGGATTTCCGCAAGCGTAGTTTCCGCATACTCCTCCCCACCGATTTTCAACAGGATTTTTCTAGCCAGTTTTATTTCATTTAATTTGAGAATCAACCACCTCGGACTTTTAGGTACAGTGAAAAGTGCAAAAAAGTAAATTACGGCTGGAATGGCTTCCACCCCTAGCATCCATCTCCAGGCCTCCCCTTCTATATTTACCAAGAAATAATTGGAGAAGTAAGCCACAGAAATACCGATGACAATGTTCAATTGGTTAAAGGAAACCAAGCTTCCCCTTAATTTTGGGGGTGCAATTTCTGCAATATAGATTGGTGCTATTAAAATGGCTCCTCCAATTCCAATACCCCCAATGATTCTGGCAATGATAAATTCTGTATACCCTGTTGCCATTGCCGACCATGTTGCCGATATAGAAAACAACGCGGCCACAATGATCAACATATTCTTGCGACCAAAACGGTCACTTAATGGCCCTGCCACTAAATTTCCTGCCATGGCCCCAAAGACCACGCATCCGACAGAAAAGCCCAATTGCCATTCGGTCATTTTAAAATATATGGTAATCCCCTTTACTGCACCTGAGATAACGGCACTATCAAAACCCAATAAAAACCCGCCCAATGCAACAATCAAGCTGATAAGGATGGTATAGGATTTATTCATTTTAACGGTAACTTTTTTTTCCATTTTGGTTATTGTTAGGTTGGTTATGGTATTCTAATGCAAAATACAACTTGAGTCCGAATCAAAAAAACTTAAATAAGCGATAAGGCCTTGGATGGAAGGCCTTACCGCAAATAAAAAAACAAAACAACTCAAATTCTTATTGATATACCCTTACATAATCTATTTCCATGGTATCCTGAGTAAAGTTAGGATCAATTGTCCCTCCCAACGTTCCACCCATGGCTATATTTAAAAGTATAAACTGATCCTTATTAAAAGGCCAGGTATCACTGTTTTTTGATGCTGGATTATAGGTGTAAAAAAGGGTGTCATCCACATAAAAATCCATTTTATCAGCTGTCCAATCTACGGTATACACATGAAATTCAGAAGTGGTATCCGGAATTTCTATAATTCCTTTATTCACGGTATTTCCAAAACTTGATGGGGTATGTATGGCGCTCGAAACTTCCCCGATATTATTACCAACATGCTCCATAATATCAATTTCGCCGCAAGATGGCCAACCGACCGTGGTAATATTGGATCCCAAGGTCCAAATTGCTGGCCAAGTGCCTCTACCTCCTGGTAATTTCGCTCGTACTTCTATACGACCATATGTAAACGTAAACTTAGAATTTAAACGTGCCGAAGTATAATTTTTAGTCGAATTGTAGTCGGTATAGTTCTCCTTTTTAGCTACAATTTTTAAGGTGCCATTGGACACATAAGCATTATCTGTCCTTGCGGTATAATGTTGCTGTTCTCCATTGTACCAGCCCCCATTTTCAGGTGGTACTTCTTCTGAAAACCAGTTACTGGTCAACACAGCTCCCTCCGTATCAAATTCATCTGCCCATACTAACCCTGTTTCGTCCGATACAAAAACGGTAATGGTCTTAAAAGCACTTATCACATCGCCTGTACTAGAATAAGCAAATACACTGATCACATGATTATTCTCTCCTGATACGGTAAATTTATAGTCAAAAATGCCGTTAGCACTTTCCTGTTCGACTTGGCTTCCAACTTTAAAACCGTAGCGTACCGCATTGGTAGCTGTTGCCGTACATTGTACCTGACCTGAACCATCCCCACTGGGATTATTTGCATCCGATCCAACTATTGTAATGGATAAATTCAAATTAGTTGGAACTACGTCTTTCTCAATTAGCTCTGTAGGAGAATCCCCACCAGAACAAGATGCTAAAAGCAACAAGAATATAGATCCCAACATCATAATTCTATTATATTTTCTACTTAACATAAATTAAAAATATTGTTCACTTCATAATGTAGTAATTTTAAGAAGAGGCACATCATGTGCCCCTTCTCAAATCAATTTACATTTTATTCTATGGTAAGAATGATCTAACAATCAAACTAATTATTACCCTCATATATAGCAACACTTGGATCATAACCCATAACCTTCGGGTCTAAATTGATGATAATATGCAATTTCAATTCCTTCCAAAATAGGCTTAAAATCACCTCTTACGTAAAGGAAGTCGTCTGTAAGTTCTATGATTTTATACCTCGTAGCTCCAGACCAGAATGATAAGGTACTATTTTCTACTTCTAGATATAATTCTCCATTCTCCCCAGGAACAATAAGAAAACTGGTATTGGTTGCTATTTTTTTAGCCGCAGTGCTATTGGTTGAAGAGATGTCCCTGCATTCATCCACAAACTGTTGCGGAGAAGCATTTGGATAGAAATACTGCACATCTGCCCATCCCACTAAGGTTTCGTTACCAGTGCCCGTATCTAATTGATACCCATAATTATCTCCTTCATACGAAAAGGTCAACACATCATCATAAGCACATGGATTCAAAGTATTTGGTGGGGCTTGATATCCATCATTCTGTTGATTAAAGGCCGCATCAGCACCCCAATGCCCAGTTTCTTCCTTATTCCAAACCCATCTCTTAGACCCATCTCCCGCAATTTTTTGTAATATTTCAGGATCTATCAACAACTGAACATCAAGTTCTACATCAATATTCCTTGAAGTTGCCGTACCTCCAGTACCAAAGGCAATAATAGTTATTAGTTGTGAATACTGCCCAGATTGGGTATACCTAAATTTAGCAGGTTCTCCAGGATTCACGGTTATTGGATCTGCATTTTGTTTGAAAATCACCTGAATACTCAAAGCATCATCTGCTGTTGCAGTCAAAGTAATATTCCCAGACCGATCTGAATCTACAACTGTAGAAATATTTAAATTGGTAGGAATCACCAAAGAGGACAAAACTGGTTCATCTTCTTGGCAGGCCATTAGGGTCAGAAACACTAAGAGCAATGTGCTATATTTATAAACTACTTGTCTCATATTTGTATCGATTTATTGTTGTGTTATATCGTCTATATAATAAATAGAGCCATCACCTGCCGCTTGTGCAACGTCGTCAAAATCTGAAAATATTACAAATTTGTCGTAAGCATCAGCAATGTTTATCAAGCTTCCGAAATCAAAAGTCAAAGTAACCCATTCATTAGCATTAGCTACAGTTTTATCAACAAATTGGGTCGCTCCACCTCCTCCACCTTCTTTTTCCAGTTGGAATCTTATATTAACGTTTGGTTTTGGTGACCATACTTTTATGGAAAAGCTAGTTTTTGAACTAAAGTCGATGTCTTGTGCATAAATCTTAAAGGTGCCTGAAAACCAGGCAGAACCATTGACCTTATTAAATTCATACACATTTGCAGAAGTATTGATACCTGATGCATCTGGATTAGGAATAACAGTACCGGTAGCTCCAGCCTCAAAAGCACCATCCATGTTATCTGTACCTTCAAAATCTAATGTCGGAATCTCAGCTCTTGCACTTCCTCCTCCGCCACCGGCAGCATTTAAAGTAATGTTATCGAAGTAAACCACATTATCCTGGGCTCTTACATCAAAATCCGGAAAGACAACAATGGCATCGATATTAGTGGAAGAACCTTCACCTATTTTACCTGACATATCAAAGGTAATTTCCTCCCACTCGTTAATTTTTGTATTCGCAACTTTTACTTCACCTGTCGAGGCTTTATTGGACTCGAATTTAATTCCCACATCACTTATTACTGATTTCCATACCATTATTTTCACAACGCTATTAGATGAGCTCAAAGTAAATGGCGTCTCCAGTGCGGTTACGGTTCCAGCATAATTTGCTCCCCCTAACTTCGCAGTAAATTTAGCAACCGTTGCAGAAGTATTGATTCCTGAAGCATCTGGATTGGCAATTATTTCCAATGGTGGGGTATCCGCCTCAAAGACATCCCAGGTAGCAGCAGCACCAGTTCCAGGCGTTTCAAAATCTACCGGAAAACTAGTTTTACCGCTAGATGAACCACCACCTGAACCGCTTGAAACGATTATATCATCAAAATAGAAGCTTTCCCCTTGCCCTGAACTACCAAAATCCGGGAATACAATTGCCGTATCGAAAGAAATTGAGGTATTAAATGCACCCGCAACAGGATTGGTCATATCAAAGGACAATTCTTCCCAAGCCATTGCAACAGTGCTATTGACTTCTACCTCTGCAAAAGTTACAGGATTTCCGTTTCCATCCTTAGCTGCGGAAGAATCTTCTATTTTAAATCTGATCGGCGTACCAATTCTTGGGGACCATACTTTAATCTTTACCGTGGTTCCCGCTGAGAAGTCTATCGCACCAGCTAATGGAATACTAGCTCCCGCATAGGTTTGAGCCCCAGATAATTTTTCAATTTCCAAAACCTTGGTGGAGGTATTGACCCCTGATGCGTCTGGATTATCAATAACTGCTGCAGGAATAGGACCGAAATCTGATGCCCCAAAACCGTTTATCGCATAATCAATTGTAGAAGATTGAAAATCTATGGGCAATTGAGGTTTGGCAGAAGTGCCTACTCCGACAACGGCTACATCATCGAAATAGAATATTTCTGCTTTACCAGCAGTACCAAAATCAGGAAATAGAATTGCGGTATCAAACGAAATTGATGTATTAAACGCTCCAGCAACCGGGTTGGTCATATCAAAAGTTAGCTCTTCCCAAGCGGAGGCCACCGTACTGTTGACTTCTACCTCTGCAAAAATTATAGGATTTCCATTCCCATCTTTATCAGCCGTGGAATCTTCGATTTTAAAACGAATCGGAGTACCTACTCTAGGTGACCAAACTTTTATGGTAACAGAGGTGCTTGCAGAAAAATCAATTGCACCCTCTAAAGGTATGCTAACGCCCGCATACGTTTGGGCATCTTGTAGTTTATTAACTTCCAAAACCTTAGCACTTGTATTTAAGCCACTTGCATCAGGGTTATCTATGATTGCAACAGGAATAGCACTAAAATCAGCAGCCCCAAAACCATTAAGGACATAATTAACAGTAGGGTCTTCAAAAGTAATTGGCAGGGTAACACCATTTGAAGCTCCTGATATCGTAATTGATTTTGTCAGTTCAATGGCAGCTGAACCACCACCTCGTGCAACAACACGAATATTGTAATCGCCTACTTCGGCATACACATGTACGACTGATTCACTATCCATGATTGTAACTGGCTCCTTACCTGTTACATCTCCTACATAGACATCATATACCGTGGCATTGGTTGCCGATGGCGTAACTGTTACTTCAAAAGGATCAGAATCGGAAATTACGGCTGTAAAATCTAAATCTGTCGGCGCAGAAAAGGAAATGGTCACCACACGTACCAATTCACTTTTTAAACCGGTCATCCCTATGGCCACAACTCGCAAGTTAAACTCACCCTCTGCATATATTTTTGTAGCCGTTTCACCAGGACTAACTATGGTAGGGGTTTCCCCTTCCACATCTCCATAGTAAATCTCAAATGTTGAGGCTCCCTCAGCAGTTGGGGTTACCGTTACGGTGCCCGTATCATCTTGGGAAATGTTAAATAATGCCTTAATATTCGTTGGGGCAGATATGTCGTCCAATGCATAGGATGTTTCCTCCTTATCGCAGGAATTAAATACATTGATGACTAAAAATAATACCAGTAATTTCTTTATATGTTTCATTTGTCCTTAGTTTAATTTTATTAATATCCTGCATTTTGGGCCCAGCGGTTGCCTACCAATTCTATCTCTATTAATGGAATTGGGAATAATTCATTTTTACCGGTACTAAATCCGGATATGGCTTGAGCCGCACTACCTGTTCTGACCAAATCGAAGAAGCGATGTCCTTCTCCCATCAGCTCTACCCTACGCTCTTGATAAATAGCGTCGGTCAAAGAAGCTCCTGTGACCAAAACTGGCAACAATCCTACTCTGTCTCGCACCTTATTTAAATAGGCTTGGGCTTTAAGATCATCACTGGCGGATTTTCTATTATTGGCCTCTGCAGCCATTAACAGGACATCTGCAAAGCGTATGGCCCTATAATTATTGGGATTGGTCAAGTTAGAATCCCCCGTATTCAAATCACCTTTTCTAGCGATATATTTTCTATTGTAAAAGCCGGTATGTTCAAATCCTTCAACATAGGTAGCCCCAGTTTGTTCGGCCCAAGTAACTATATTTAAAACAGCCACATCCCTTCTAATGTCCCCTGCTTCAAAGGCATCATAAGCCTCTTGGGTAGGAACATTAAAACTAAACCCGGAATCAAAATCCGGACCTGTATAGTTACGGATACCATTAAACCCCACAGCTACATTTCCTTCACTGCATTGTAGACATCCAAAACCGGCACCTTCCACATCTGTATATTGCACCTCAAAAACAGATTCTATATTATTCTCTCCTGATTGTTCAAAGATGGAATTGTAATTGGTCACTAAATCATAAGGACCACTATTGATCACTTCGTCCAATACGGTAGCGGCTTCAGAAAATTTATCTTGGTATAGGTACACTTTACCTAACAATGCTTGAGCGGCTCCTTTTGTAGCCCTTCCCGTTTCAGATTGGACTGCAGGCAAATTAGCAGCAGCAAAAATAAGATCCAGTTCTATCTGGGCATACACTTCAGCTTTTGGGGTGCGTTCCGCAATATCTTGGTCCCCAAACAACAAGCGCTTGTCAACTGACAAAGGAACATCCCCGAACCATTTCACCAATTCAAAATAATAATAGGCTCTGAGGAATGTTGCCTCTGCAAGAACTTGTTCTTTCCCGGCAAAATCAGTCTTTTCCTTAAATTCCAAAATGTAATTGGCACGGTTAACTCCTGCGAACATCCAACTCCAAATATCACGTAACTGCGCATTTACCGGATTATGTGTCATATTATCCACTTCCTGTATTCCCGGCACATCGGTAGCACTTTCTCCTCCAGCCAAGGTATTGTCCGAAGCAATCTCCCCCAACATCACATTGAGATACGTGGATTGTAAAAGATCGTACGCACCAATCAATGCACTTTGGTAGTCTTCCTCAGAATTGAAGAAACTCTCTGTATCCTCATCAAAAGAGTCCACCTCTACAAAAGAATCGCTACAAGAGATAGCTATAACCCCTATCAGGAATGCGACGATTGAAGATTTCAATAATTTATATTTCATAATCATAGCTATTAAAATTTAAGATTTGCACCTAAAAGGTAAGTTCTTGGAACAGGATAAAATCCTGGATCTATCCCGGCTCCAATCGGAGCTCCAGAGGAAGCACTAGGGTCATACCCTTTATATTCTGTAAGCGTAAACACATTATTTGCAGAGATATAAAATCGAAGCTTGTTCAATCCCAATTTTTCAACGGTTCTAATCGGCAAGGTATATCCCAATTGGACATTCTGTAACCGTACGAATGAACCGTCTTCCACAAAAAAGTCTGAGAACAATGCATTAGAGGTAGCTCCTGTAGTAACTCTAGGATATGTATTAGTACTGCCCTCACCTGTCCATCTGTTCAAGGAGTAAATTGATTTGTTTACCAAAGGCTGAACGCGTTCATAGTCCCTTACAATTTCATTACCAATGGTGGCAAATGCATAACTACTAAAATCCCAGTTCTTATAATTAAAAGAAATATTAAGTCCCATAGTAGCATCTGGTATTGGATTTCCAATATCGGCACGGTCATCGGAATCTATAATACCATCACCATTGGTATCCACAAATCTGATATCTCCAGGAGCAGCATTTACTTGCGTGGCATGCGCGTCTATTTCTGCCTGATTCTGAAAAATCCCATCTGTCTCTAAGCCAAAGAAATACCCAATTGGTTTGCCACTTGTCATACGGGAAGGTGGGTCTTGACCAACACCGAAACCTCCGCCAGGTATAAATCCTACCCCATTATTTACAGAAAGAACCTCATTTTGTAGAAATGTTACATTATAATTGATTCCCCAAGAAAAATCTTCGGAACGATCACTACTATATCCAATTGCAAATTCAAATCCTTTGTTCTCCACCGATCCTGCGTTGACTACCGGAGAGGCCGACCCTGGTGCAGCTACTCCCAAAATTCCAGAAACGGGAGGCTGTAGCAACAGATCATCTGTCCTTTTTCTAAAATAATCCGCAGTAATATCAATATTATCATTGAACAATTTAAGATCTATCCCTATGTCCAAGGTTTTTTGTTCTTCCCATTGTATGGACGGGTTGGGCAATACCCCAACCGCATTTCCAAAAAGCAAATTATTTCCTAGAACATAAGCTGCTTCACCACTTAAAATTCCCCTAAAAGCGTTACCTGGTATTCTATCGTTGCCCACAATACCATAACTTCCCCTAAGTTTCATAAATGAGATGATTTTATTGTCATTTAAAAATTCCTCATCAGAAACAATCCATCCAACAGAACCTGAAGGGAAGTAACCAAATTTATTTCGTGGGCCAAATTTTGTAGATCCGTCCCTTCTAATAATTCCAGAAAGTAAATATTTACCCTTGTAATTATATTGTAATCTAGTAAAATATGATAGCAACCGTTCTTTAAACCTTCCACTGAGACCACTCAACTTTAAATCGTTTCTGAGATCCACAGCATCCGCTATATCCGCCTGGGCAAAATCCACAGGATTTTCAAAAAACCCTTGTGTACTACCTGAGAAAACACCTCTTGTATCAAAAACAGACATCCCCAGTGTGGCTTTGATGTTGTGATCATCCCCAATATTCTTGTCATAATTAAAGAAAGTATCAAATGTGTAGTCCTTAAAAATATCCTTATTTGCATTTAGAAAACTTCTACCGTCATTATTGAATACCTTTCCAGAACCATAAAACACTGTTGGAGAAAAGTTCCTTCCCTGCACTTCAGCATAGTTGAACTGTAAACTGCTCTCCACTGTAAAATCATTTAAAAAACTGTAAGTCAATCCAATTTTACCGCTCAACTTATCAACCACGGTAGAATTAAATGTATTTTCAATTTGAGCCAAGGGGTTTATTACTTCGTTCCCCAACCCTTCCGCTAATGTATAGGCCCCGCTCGCGTCCCTAACGTCAAAAGTAGGAGCGTTGTTCAAGGAATTGAACAATACAGATCCCAAACCTCCTTCATTAAGTCCTTTTTTATTGGTACCCGTATATATCATGTTGGTGGTCAACTTTAGGTTTTCCAACAAATCGGTATTAAAATTCACTCTTGTGGTGTACCTCTTAAAGTTGGCCTTGTCACCTCCTACAATACCATCCTGTGTCAATAAAGATAATCCAACCGAATAGGTAGATTTTGCTGTACCTCCGCTCATGGTAAGACTATGATTGATGATGGGTGCCGTTTGGAACACCTCTTCTTGCCAATTGGTACCAATACCTAATCCAGCTACACTTGGAAAGGGAACGGTCTGTCCGCCAGCTGCAAATGCCTCATTGACCAATAAGGCGTATTCCGTAGCATTCAACACTGGAATTTCTCTTGAAGTCTCCTGAAATCCACCATAAATATCATAATTGAATTTCAGCTCCGTATTTTTCCTTCCAGTTTTGGTTGTGATTAAGATGACCCCATTAGCTGCACGAACACCATAGATACCAGCAGTGGCATCTTTAAGAATATTCATGCTTTCTATATCGCTAGGATTGATAACACTTAAATCCTCTATGACGTTACCATCAACAAGAATTAAAGGTCTGTTATCTCCATTGGTAGAAATACCCCGTATACGAATACTGGAAGCACTACCCGGAGATCCAGATTCAGAGGTAATCTGCACCCCTGCTACCTGTCCTTGCAAGGCTTGCTCTATCCGTTGTGGGTTTAAGTTCTCAATTGTTTCTGAGCTTACAACTGAAACGGCACCAGTAATCTCCTTTTTTGTAGATGTGCCGTAACCAACTACGACAACCTCATCCAAGGCACTAACATCCTCTTGTAAAGAAACCATTAGGTTGTTGGAGTTTTGAATAGTAACTTCTTTTGTTATAAACCCGATATAGGAGAAAGACAAAACGTCACCCACCTTTACATTGGTGATGGTAAAGTTTCCATCAAAATCAGTTGTGGTCCCCCTACTCTGATTCTTAACAAGTACATTGACACCAGGCAGTATGTCATTGATACTGGCGTCTTTAACTGTACCATTAATTGTGAATTCCTGGCCAAACACATTGGCCATGGAAATAATCATGGTAAGAATTAATAATGTGTATTTCATTTGTAGTTAATTTTGAATCGACAAATTATCATATCAAAATCTACTATTCTAATAATTTACCACTACAAAAAATATACATAATGCAATTACATAGGGTCTTATTTATCAATAGTGCCTTATAAGCCTTATTTTATTAACAATCTAGACAGGAAACAAAATCGTAATACCGTTAACAAAACTTTAGTGAAAATCGTTTTGTATAGGTGATGTTGTGGTGAAAATTAAAATTGTTGTGCCACACTAAAGGTTTTGGATATAATCTGTTAGACTATTTTCGTGAGGTAGATCAATTTTCTTCCTCAAACGATACCTTTTTACCTCTACACTGCGCACAGAAATATTGAGCAAAGGAGCTATTTCCTTAGAAGAAAGATTTAATCTGAGATAGGCACATAAGCGCAAATCATTAGAAGTGAGGTCAGGGTGCACGGCCTTGATTTTTCTTAAAAAATCCTTGTCCGCATTATTAAATGCATCCTCAAAGAATTTCCAATCATCTTCATTATTGATGTTAAGGTCTATAGTTTTAATAACGGCCTTTATTTTTGAATTGCTTTCACCTTCTTTTAATTGATCCTTAATGGCATTTAAGAATTCATTCTTTTTAATAATGCTCATGGTAGATACCGCAAGTTCCCTATTTTTACTTTCAATCGCTTGCTTTAGTTTCTCGTTTTTGATCTGAATAATTTTACGTTGCGCTTTTAACTTCTTCCGCTTATGTTTTTTCTCATTTTCCTTTAATAATCCTTCTCGTTGTTTTCTGTAGTAGGATTTATACCTTTTATGTATTACAACAGAAAGAAAAATGGCTAAAATTAGATAAATGATAAATGCCAAATTTGATGCAAACCAAGGTGTTGCTATGACGAAAGTATAGGTAGCCACATTTTCCGACAGTTCGTTCCCTATCATGGCTCTTACCTTAAAGGTATATTTGCCATGTGGAAGATTCTTAAATGTAACTTCTGCATTATTTGACCAAGGGCTCCAGTTATCATAGATACCTTCCAACAAATACTGGTATTTGACCTCTGTATATTTATCAAATTCTGGTACACTGTAGGCAACATTAAGGTTATTTTGGGAATAGTTAAATTCATTTCCTCCTACCAATGGTATTTGCTCCTTGGAATTGTATAATGATTCCTTGGAGATTTTATTGATGGCCACCTCATAGTTCTTTGTTTCCACCTTATCCAGATTTAAAATGATGTAACCGTCGGAAGCACCAATCAAGTAACGATCATCGTTCAAATGCTTCAAACATTCAAATCCTGAAACTCCAAGACTTCTTCTCAAAGTTGCGGTAATAGGGATTTTTATAGTTTGGGGTTTCGTATTAAACTTCCCGGAGGTCACATAGATAAAATTATCCTTGGAAAATCCCCAAAGCTTGCCCGTCTTTTGATCCGAAATGAGGGTTCCTAATATTTCTTCCCCTTTGGCATAAAATTGATAGGACATCAAGGTGTCTTTTTGGAAAGAATCCTTCTTTTTATCGAAATAGTACATCCCGCCATCCTTATTGGAGGTATACCATATTTTGTCGTCATAAGTAACCAGACTTGAACCATAACCAAAGGGAGCCTGGTTTTTTTGATGTACTATCTTTTTATAAGCCGCATCAATATTTAAAGTAGAGATTCCTTTTATTTCATGATTGACCAACACTTGATTCTCATCTATAAATTCAAAAAACCGAGAAGAAATATCAAATCCCTTTAGCTTATTTCTGAAAGTCCATTGCCCATTGAGATTTTCCAAAACACTGAGTCCAGAATAATTTCCCTGCAACAATAGGTTTGGTTTTGACTTTATGCTTTTTATATCCCAAGTACCTGGGTAGTCCGATATTTTAGTCGCTTTATCGCCGTTTACTTTAAAGGTTCCTGCATTATGGCCACAAAACAAGTTGTCATCGATTACCTTGAGGCACCACACTTGACCATTTGTATTAGGGATGAATTTGAAAGGTTCTTGACTATTTTCCCTTTTGAAGAACAAACCCTGATTGGTGCCAATATAAAGATTTCCTTGGTACACTTCTGCAGCATAGACATCTCCCGTTCTTCCCCTAAAATCATTAAATTCCGTGAAAGGCGAATTTAAATTGATCATGCTGATTCCATTATCGAGTCCTAACCATACATTCTGATCAGTATCTTCAAAAACAGCTAAAACAGTATTATTGGAAAGTCCCAATTCCTTGTTGATGATCCTTAAAATATTCCCGTTGCGATCTAAAAGGTACATTCCATTGGAAATTGTTCCAAAAATAATATTCCCATCGCTTAATTGTAAACTACAATAGATAGTAAGTGATCTTAATTTATCACTTGCCATAACATTCCATTTGGAAAGTATTTTGCCTTCCAGACGATAAAATTCACCATGCTCCGAAAGGAAAATTATTTTTTTATCCACTGGAAAGGCTCCTACCAAGACCTTTTTTTTGAAAACGACAGCATCAGAAACCAAAACAGCCTTCCCCTTTTCTATTTTGTAAACACCTTCATTTATTTTTTGAAAATAAACAGTATTCCCGACCTTGAAGATTTTGGCTCTGGTAGTTTTCGCATCAATTATTTCAAATGATCTGTCCTTAGTATTATAAATATAGATACGATCCAAAGATTGGAACAATACCCAATCTCCAATATCCAATATATTCCAAAACTGCTCATCCTCTATTAACCTTTCCTCTAGCTGGTCACTTAATGCGGTGTATTGAAGATTACCCAATTGATCCTTCTCCCAATATCCGAAATTCATATAGGTTCCCGTATAAATTAAGGCACCTATAACCTTTACTGAACGTATAATAGTACCATTAGGAGATTCATACAATTTCCATTTTTCCCCGTTATATTCTACCAAACCGGCATTATTGGCCGCATAGATATACTTATTAGAAGCTTGGGAAACCATCCAATTCTGATTACCTCCTAGGTAATCTCCAGGGGAAAAATTTTGTATTGGAGGTAGTTCTTGTGAATGTAATGAAGTTGAAAGCAGATAAAGAATTAGAAAAAAGTGGGAGACTCTCAAAATTTATATGATTTAAATTGTTGTACGTTTTTGGGCAAAAGAATCCGTGACAGTAAAACCTTCATCCACAACTAAATAATCAAAGTTGTACTAAACGATCTCTGCATTTAGCCCAGCCAACAACAATTTGCTACATCGAGGTTTTAGATCGCTAAATTCTCCTGTCTTTACGGTGCATTTCCCATTATAATGCACAATTAGAGAGCATTGTTCAGCCTGTTCGGAAGTGTGGTCACAAACTTTCACCAATGTTTCAATAACATAATCAAATGTATTTACATCGTCATTGAAAAGGATTATTTCGTTTTGTTTGACCGTTTCTTCCTCGAGAAGCAATTGTTCCGAGAGTTTTTCTTTTGTACTCATGGAAAACTATTTTTAACGAATATAATAATTTTTCGTTTTACAAACTGTTTATAGTTGTACATATGACATTAAAAAAAGTGCCGTTAAGGCACTTTTTAGCTATTGTAAGTAAGTTCTATTGGTTTCTATTAATAAAGGTAGTTCAGACCTATGATGTCATTGGCATTGAATTCCCCGTCCTCATTTGCACTGAAGCAAGCAAGCATTAAAGAAGTTGGGTCATACCCTTCAGGGGTACCTGGAATTGGATTGGCTCCTACACCAGCAGTTCCTTCATTTGTATTTTGACCACAGCTCTGTCTTGTTTGCCAATCTGTATGTCTAAATCCTACAGAATGTCCAATTTCATGGGTGATCACATGCTCATTAACATCTGTTGTGTAGTTGTCCAAGCCATAGATTTGAATAAATTTATTAGGGTTTCCATTGCTTGGAAAACCAGCAGAACCTCCAGATCCAGAACCACTAGGATTGTAGTATACTACCATATCCCTATTGTTATAGTTGGTTCCAAAAGTTAGGGAAAGAGAAATGGACAAGTTTAATCTGTTGTAATTGTCTACTGCATATTGCAAAGCAGTACGCTCCTTAGTAGAAAGCGCCTGGCTACCACCTGTATATCCAATAATGGTAAGAGTCCTTGGACTTACAAGATTGTTTGTATGATAGTTTTTATCTGAGCTTCCATCAATTTTCTTCAAGCTTTCCAATTGGGCCTTGGAAAAAGTGATATCGCCTTCTACCTGGATGCGTTTTTCAGTACTACCATCAGGCAACATGAAATCGACTACCTTGGTATCACCAACATTATAATTATTGGTTTTTAATAAACTTATAATTTCGTCCGTAACATCCAAGGATAAATCCTGAGTTAGAGATTCAAGGGAATTTTCATTAATTTCCTCATTCAAATCATTGTCCTTTTGACAGGCTACAAAGACCATCAAGAAAAGAAAAAGTACGGTGATAGATTTAAAATGTTTCATAATAAATTTCGTAATTAAATTAATCTAAAGTTCAAGTTTATCAGATTTTACCTACAATAATTACAGAAATATACTACAATTAATTATAAAACAGATTATTTACTCTTAAAGTTTATGAAATATGTTTAAATTTTACGGCCACCCAGTTATTATTCTCTATGTTACCCTCGAATTTTAATCCAAATCGATTACATCTATCGCTTATAACCTCCATGTCCTCTTTGTAAAAACCACTCAGATATAACAACCCATTTTTGTTCATAGATTTAGCGTAGATTGGGATATCTTCCAATAAAATATTCCTATTGATATTGGCGATAATAATATCATATTTCTTGCCTTCCAACATTCTGGCATCTCCCTCATATACCATTATTTCCGAATGATGGTTTCGTTCCACATTTTCCATTGCATTTACATAGCACCAATTATCATTGTCAATGGCCTCCACGTGAGCAGCCCCTTTCATAGCCGCAAGTATGGCCAGAACACCTGTGCCACTACCCATATCCAAGACCGACTTGCCTATAAAGTCTTGTTTGAGAATATGCTGCATCATCATAAAGGTGGTCTCATGATGCCCAGTTCCAAAACTCATCTTAGGTTCTATGACAATGTCATAGGTTACCTCCGGTTTTTCGTGAAAGGGAGCCCTTACCACGCACTCATCCCCCACCTGTATGGGATTAAAATTTTGCTCCCATGTGACGTTCCAATTTTCTTGTTCTATTTCTGCCACATCGTAATCAATTTCAAAATCGGGATTGGAAAGGATTTGAACGGATGCTAACATATCATCAGACCAATCATCCTTTTTAATATAGGCCAAGGCGCCTATTTCTGTTTCCACAAAGCTTTCGAAACCAATCTCCCCCAATTGGGCAATTAATATGTCCGTTGCCGGCTGCACAGGGCTCACAGTAAACTTATATTCAATATAATTATTGTTCTGCATAATGTGACTATTATTAAGGAGAGGGAATTCCTTGACAGAAACCCCCTCTTCATCATTATAAATAATACTTATGTTTGAGTTGCGATTATATGGCTTTAATAATTGCAATAAAATCATCAGCAACCAATGCAGCTCCGCCAATTAGTCCACCATCCACATCGGGTTTGGAAAATATTTCCACTGCGTTTCCTGGTTTTACACTTCCGCCATAAAGAATAGATACGTTATTTGCTATTTTTGCATCGTAAGCCTCGGTAAGGGTTTTGCGAATAAAAGCATGCATTTCTTGCGCCTGTTCTGGTGAGGCCGTTTCCCCTGTTCCAATAGCCCATACTGGTTCATAAGCCAAGATGATTTTGGTCCATTCACTGGCAGGCAATCCAAATAATGCATTTTTCAATTGACTGGCAACCACCTTAAAATGATCTCCAGATTTACGATCCTGTAGTTCCTCCCCAAAGCAAAACATAATCCGCATTCCCTTTGCAAGGCCTGCCAGTACTTTTTTGGCCAATATTTCATCGGTTTCCCCAAAATATGCCCTTCGCTCGGAATGTCCAATAATTACTGTATCCACCCCAATATTCAAGAGCATATCTGCAGAAGTCTCTCCCGTAAACGCCCCATTATCTGCAAAATGCATGTTTTGGGCGATAACTTCAATGGCAGATGATTCCGTGAGCTCCACGGCCGAAGCTAAGTTCACAAATGTTGGAGCTACCATGACCTCGGCATTCGTATCCGGCAATTTTGCAGATAATTCTGCAAGCAATGCCTCAGTTTCTTTAAGGTTTTTATTCATCTTCCAATTTCCGGCAACTATTTTACTTCTCATCATGTTATGTTTTAACTATTCTTATTTGAAATTTAAAATTTCTATATCGTTATAATGCACTTTCTGTTCTATGGTGCCCTTTTTCAAGACCAACACCGCAGGATTGGAACGCACAATGGTCTTTAAAGCCGTTTCATCCGTAAAATAAAAATCGAAATTTAATTGATATTCATCAATTATCATATTTGTAAATTGTTCGTTCGATGCGGACATACCTATAACCTTGTACCCTTTATTTATGGCCAGATCGGTTACTTTTTTAATGTCCACAAAGGCATTTAAGTTACTTTTTGCCAAGTCATATGCAATGACCATGACCAATTTATCCTCTGCCAATAAGGCTGCTGCCCTATCTTCCCCATCTTTTTCAATGGTGAAATCATGAATGGGCGGTTCATACCCTTTTTGGATTTCTGTGGTCTCAACATCTATAAATTCCCCGTCTACCGAGGGATACCCCCCATTGGTAACTATTACTTTTTCTTCCCCGTTCACTTTAAATTTCCAAGCATAATCATAAACTGCCTTTGGAGCATCATCTGGCACAGACTTGCCTTCCTCAATATTCACCCCTATCTTATAGGGCCTAAAATCAATGGCTGGTAAATGGTTCAAAACATAATTCGCGAACAATCCGCAAGCTACAACGGTCACCAATGTCACTATTGCCCGTGCTTTTCCCCCAAAGAATGATTTTATATGTTTGGTTCCAAAAAACAGGATAGCGATAAGCACCAATAAGACCACATCTTTTGAAAACGATTCCCAAGGGGTAAGTTTTATGGCATCACCAAAACAACCACAATCTGTCACCTTGTTGAAATACGCCGAATAGAAGGTGAGGAACGTAAAAAACACAATCATGAGCAAGAGGCTCCAAACCGTAAATTTCACTTTAAACCCTACCAAGAGCATTACCCCCAACACTACTTCAAGTATGACCACAAATATGGAAATAGCCAATGCATATGGCATCAAAAAAGGCAAATCAAGCACCCCCTGGCTAAAATATTCCTCCAATTTAAAAGAAAACCCTACAGGATCGTTCAATTTTATAAGACCACTTATAATAAATAATATACTAACAAAAATTCGACTAAACCCTACTACGTATTTCATATAATTATAAGAAAGCTAATTTTATTCGTTCTTGGATTCCAACAATATCATGGCAAAAATGGAATAATTGATCATATCCTGATAATTTGCCCCAATACCTTCGCTCACCAATGTTTTACCTTTATTATCCTCTATTTGTTTTACCCGCAACAATTTTTGGAGAATCAGATCCGTGAGGGAACTCACCCTCATTTCTCTCCAGGCCTCTCCGTAATCATGGTTTTTATCCTCCATGAGGGATTTGGTGTTGTAGATATGTTTATTGTATAAGGCAAGTGCCTCTTCGGCACTGAGATCAGGTTGTTCCACCACGCCCTTTTCAATTTGAATGAGAGACATTATTGAATAATTGATGATCCCTATGAATTCCGATTTTTCATCTTCCTCTACCTTGCGAACCTTATTTTCCTGTAATCCGCGGATTCTTTGTGCTTTAATATAAATTTGATCGGTTAAGGAGGGGAGTCGCAAAATACGCCAAGCGCAACCATAATCCTTCATCTTCTTTAAAAACAGATCTCGACAAGTTTTCACGACCGCATCGTATTGTTCTGAGGTTTGCTGCATGTAATATTTCTAATTTGTGTAAATTTCGCTTAAAATTTTTAATTGTTCAAAGTTCACGGATCAAACTTGCCTTATAAACGTACAGCCCTTTTTAATCAAATCCTATGACCATTAACTGCAAAGGAAACTTAATAGACCTAAATATCCCAAAAGTAATGGGTATTTTAAACATTACCCCTGATTCTTTTTTTGATGGAGGTAGCTATAGGGATGAAAAGATGCTAGTGGAAAAGACATGGCAGATGTTAGAAGAAGGGGCCACATTTATAGATGTTGGCGCCTATAGTTCCAGGCCAGGGGCACCCCATGTTACCGAAGAGGAAGAGCTCAATAGGATTGAACCTATAGTATCGCTACTGATAAAGGAGTTTCCTCATATTATACTATCCATAGATACTTTCAGGGCCAAAGTAGCTAATGAATGTCTAGATAAGGGTGCAAGTATGATCAATGATATTTCTGCCGGAAAAATGGATGCCAGCATGTTGCCCACTGTGGCGAAGCATCGGGCACCCTATATCATGATGCACATGAAAGGAACCCCACAAACTATGCAACAGGAGACCTACTATGAAAATCTATTGAAAGATATTTTGTTTTATTTTTCAGAAAGGATTGCTGCAGCAAGGGCCCTGAAAATAAACGACATCATCATTGATCCCGGTTTTGGTTTTGCCAAAACGATGGAGCAGAATTATGAGCTCTTACATAAGATGGACCTGTTAAAGCTATTGGAACTGCCTATATTGGCAGGATTGAGCCGGAAATCCATGATCTATAAACTTTTAGGGACAGATGCCCAGGGAGCGCTGAACGGCACTACGGCCTTAAATATGGTGGCCTTGAACAAAGGGGCCAGCATTCTAAGGGTTCACGATGTAAAAGAGGCCATGGAATGCATCAAACTAAACCAAGTGTCCCGGTAAATACAATTGATTTTTGGTTCACCTATTTTTCCTATTTTTACAAAAAACAGCTGCATTGGATTTTTTAAACTTTCTAGATTTTAAGATTACAGATTTTTTGGACATCATACTTGTAGCTATACTCCTCTTCTACATTTACAAATTGGTTCGTGGCACAGTGGCCATCAATATTTTTATTGGAATAGTCATTGTTTGGGCACTATGGAAATTAACGGAGCTGGTGGAAATGAAAATGATCAGCAGTATGGTCGGTGGCTTCATGAATATCGGCCTTATCGCCCTGATCATTGTATTCCAGCAGGAAATTCGAAAATTCCTATTAATGGTGGGATCAACCAATTTTGCTTCGAAACGAAATTTTCTACGCCAGTTTAAATTTCTGAAACAAGAAGTCCTTACCACCGAAATAGATGTGGAGGCCATAATGGGTGCCTGTGAAAAAATGAGCTCGTCCAAAACAGGGGCGATCATCGTCATTGAACGCAACAACTCATTGGATTTTATAAAATCTTCCGGTGATAAAATGAATATTGAGGTCACCCAACCCATCATAGAAAGTATATTTTACAAGAACAGTCCCTTACACGATGGGGCCGCTGTCATCCAAAATAATTTTATTGTGGCCACCAGGGTCATCTTGCCAGTTTCCAACGAACGCACCATTCCATTGCGTTTTGGATTGCGCCATAGGGCTGCAGTGGGGATTACAGAAAAAACAGATGCCTTGGCCCTTGTGGTAAGTGAGGAAACAGGTACCATATCCTATATAAAAAACGGTGAGTTTACGCTCTTTAAAGATTTAAAAGAGTTGACCAGCGTAATCAAAAACGATCTAATCTACTAGATTAGGCGACTTCTTCCGCCAAGAATTGGGCTTCGTAAAGGTTTTTATAATACCCTCCCTTTTTCAACAATTCCTTGTGCGTGCCAGTCTCAATAATTTCTCCGGCATCCATGACCAATATTTTATCAGCCTTTTTGATTGTTGCTAAGCGGTGTGCTATTATAATTGAGGTTCTCCCCTCCGTAATTTTCTCTGTTGCCTTTTGGATCAATTGTTCGGAATAGGTATCCACTGAGGAAGTGGCCTCGTCCAAGACCAAAATACTTGGATTGCTCACATATGCCCTAAGAAACGCGATCAACTGTCGCTGTCCGCTGGATAACATGGCACCCCTTTCCTTTACATTATATTGATATGCTCCCGGTAAACTGGAAATAAATTCATGTACCCCAATTTGTTTTGCCGCCTGCTCTATGGCTTCCACGGAAATTGATTTATCTTTTAAAGATATGTTATTGGCAATCGTATCCGCAAATAGAAATACATCCTGTAATACCACTGCAATTTTCGTTCTAAGCGAGGCCAGCCTAAATTTTTTAATATCCTTTCCATCAATAGTAATAGTACCTGAATTGATCTCATAAAATCTATTCAACAGGTTTACGATGGTCGACTTACCCGCTCCCGTAGCTCCAACAATGGCAATTGTCTCCCCGGCCGTAACTTCAAAAGAGATCCCGTGAAGCACTTCCTCATCCACCAAATATCCAAAACGAACATCTCGGAAGGATATATTACCCTGAACCTCTTTCAGCTCCAGTTCACCATTGTCTTCTATAAAACTATTGGTGTCCAATATTCTAAAGACCCGATTGGCAGCAACCATTCCCATTTGCAGCGTATTGAACTTGTCGGCTATTTGCCTCAACGGCCTAAATAGCATCTGTGACAGCAAAATAAAGGAAAAGATGGTACCGTATTCCTCTTGACTGATACCGGTAACGTTCTGCACCCCTCCGTACCATACGATTAGACCAATGGTTATGGAAGATACTATTTCTGCGATTGGAAAAAAGATGGAGTTGTACCAAACTGTTTTTAACCAGGCATTTTGGTGTTTCTCATTAATTTCACGAAATTTTTCCCGCTCCAATTTTTCCCTATTAAAAAGCTGTACGATCTTCATGCCCGTAAGTCGCTCCTGAACGAAGGAATTCAAATTGGAAACCTCTGCCCTCACTTCTATAAATGCCACTTTCATGGCTTTTTGAAATAATCTGGTTGCATATAACAACAGGGGCAAGATGGCAAAAACAATGAGTGAAAGTCTCCAGTTCATTACCAACATCACACCCGCAACCACAAACATTTTCAATAGATCGGATATGATCACAAAGAAGCCTTGGCTGAATATTTCCCCTATACGCTGCATATCTGCCACCGCTCTGGTCACCAATACTCCTATGGAGGATCCGTCAAAATATTTCATTCTAAAACCGATCATATGCTTAAATAGGGCTATTCTAATATCCCTAATGACCGATTCCCCTAGCCAGTTGGCATAATAATTAAAGGACAGTTGACTTAAAACCTCGCCCAATAATACAGCTAACATGATGACAATTAAACTCAACAACTTTTCCCCATCCTTATTTTTAATGGCCACATCTACAATATCACCTACTAGAATTGGGGTCAATACGGCAAACACGGATAAAAGAATTGCGGCAAAGGCTACCCCATAAAATGTAAGGCTATACGGTTTAGTGTGCCTCATCAACCTCTTAAACAACCTTATATCAAAGGCTTTTCCTGTATCTTTATCCATATTATGAATTCAATTTTATGTGGGAAGGATAGCTCACTTTTGTGAGGTACAGCCCTTTAGCGGGAACGGACACCCCTGCCTTGCTCCTATCCTTACTATTTATAATTTCTTCAACATCCTCCAAAGTGGATTTACCTAGCCCCACTTCCAATAATGTCCCTACGATTGCCCGAACCATATTGCGCAAAAATCGGTCCGCAGTAATCGTAAAAACCAGCACATCACCTTGCATTGTCCATTGCACCTTCTTTAGCTTACACAAAAAGGTCTTTACGTCGGTATTTGATTTTGAAAAGCATTCAAAATCGGTAAACCTCATCAAGAGGGAAGCCGCCTCGTTCATCTTCTCCAAATCCAATCCAAACTTGATGTAATGGGCCGTATCCATGTAAAAGGGATTCTTTTCCTGTACGATCCAATACTCATAGGTCCTTTCCTCCGCATCAAAACGTGCATGGGCATCCTTTGGTACTTCATAAATTCCGCTGACGGCAATATCATCGGGCAAAAATGAATTCATTCGATAGCAAAGATCTTCTATGTCGTCTACCCCATTCACCTCAAAATGGGCATACATTTGCTTGGCATGCACCCCGGCATCCGTTCTCCCGGCACCCATCAATTCCACAGGTTGCCTTAGTAGGGTGGATAAGGTTTCTTCCATCACCTGCTGTACGGTCAATGCATTGGGTTGTTTTTGCCATCCATGGTAAGACTTCCCGAAGTACGAAAAGGCAACAAAATATCTCAAACGAATACTGTATTTTTGTGTTGGCTAAGATACCTTAATCCTCGCAAACAGAAATCCAACACCCCCATAATTTAGCATATTTTAAGTTTTATGACCCGAATTTTACTTCTTTCAGACACCCATAGCCATATGGACGAAGCTATTTTGAAATACGCCCGACAGGCAGATGAAATATGGCATGCCGGTGACATAGGACAATTGGAGGTCACGGACACCCTAAAGAACATGAGGCCCCTTAGGGCCGTTTATGGCAACATTGACGATTACAAAGCAAAACTAGAATTTCCATTGGACAATAGGTTTACATGTGAGGAAGTGGATGTTTGGATCACACATATTGGTGGATACCCCAATAGGTACAACCAAAGGATACGGGAAGAAATAAAAGCAAATCCACCAAAATTGTTCATTACCGGTCACTCCCATATTTTGAAGGTAATGTGGGACAAAAAATTAGGGTTATTGCATATGAATCCAGGGGCCTGTGGCAAACACGGTTTCCATGCCGTGCGCACTATGTTACGGTTTACCATTGACGGTAAGGACATTAAGGATCTGGAAATCGTGGAATTGGGCAAGCGTGGCGGGTAATCATTTATAATTAGACCCATTAAAAAACCCGGGAACAACCCCGGGTTTCACGCACTAAAAAACTAAAATGTTAGGCTTATCGCAAACGATCAACAGATTTTATAAGATCCTCATCCTTTTTTATGGCCCTATTGGCCAATACTAAAAAAACGATAGAAAAGATAGGAATCAGCATCCCAATACCCTTCTCAGAAATGTTACTTTCTC
>JBLGAT010000039.1:0-24797 GCA_047612485.1 Psychroserpens sp. | reverse complement strand
TCGCCACCAAATAAATTATTCAATGGGTTGGTCTCGCTCGGAAGGACCAAATCGGTCATAATTGTCCTTGAATCTCTAGGAGTCTTAGCCTGCATACTTAAATTTTTTGCAAAGATACACCTATATCGCGGTGCAAAAAGAAGAAGTGTGATTATTCTTGGAACAACCAGGCATCGCTGGATTCCGTACGTTTTATTTGTCTTAGGTATTGCAGGGCCTCGTCCACCTTGGTGAAACTTCCATAGGCAACAAGGTGAAGACCGTGTTTGTTCATCCCTAAATAAGAGGCCTCAAATCCTTTTTCCTCTAACTGCGCCACCTTTTTATCGGCATTTTCTTGGGCCCTGAAGCCACCGGCAACAATATGGTAATGTACTTGATCTTTTTTGGTGATCTCTAATTTTAAGGCCGGTAATTCCAAAGGAGCCGAGTTGAAGAAAGTTGCTTCCTGAATGTTTCTAGCGACCTGTTCTTGGGCTTCTGCCTGAACTACTTGCTGGTCGTTTATGGTATTGTTATAAAAACGCAAACCGGTAAGACCTGTGGCAAACGCCAGCAGGATTACGGCTGCATATTTTAAATAAGGCCTAAATCCATTTGATTGCTCCCTAACTTCTGGAGTGATCATAAACGGAATTTTATCTTCCAATTCCAGGACCTCCTCCTTAAGGACTTCCCTAACTACCGGGGCAGTAACAAAAGAGGAAAGACCATACGATGTGGTCAAATAATTCACTTGGTTGGTAGGTTGGAATTGTATTTTATGGTCTTTATTCTGCCAAAGTTCGCCAACGTTGGGTAAAGTCAAGCGCTTGCCGTCTTTTAGGGTTTGTTTCCAAGTATTGGATTCCAGTTCAATACGTTGCAGCATTTCTTCATAGGAAACTTTCTCAGATTCTGCCATATAGGATACTAATAATCCATCATTGGAAGAAAGTTGTCCGTTAAAAGAGATCACCTTCGTCGGAGGCGAAAAGGAATGGGAGTTACTATGTATTACGGCAGATTTCATCTGCGTAAGAAATCCCCCAAATCCGGGCATAATTACGCAATTGTAACGATATAGTAGCTCTGCTATGTATTGTTCAGTTCCCATGGAGGCAAATATTACCATAAATTTAGCTTTTTCAAAACCCAACACCTAACTTTTTATTAACATTTTATTTTCTGTATTTTTATAGAAATTAGAACCAACCACAAATGACTAGTGATGAATTGATTGCGGTTTTGAGGCTTCAGAGCATTCGGAATATTGGCGATGTGACTGCCAAAAAATTAATTTCACATTGTGGAAGTGCGGCTGAGGTTTTTAATACCAAGGCCAACCATTTGCTAAAAATAGACGGCATTGGTACCCATACCCTTAAAAACTTACAGAATAAAGCCCATTATGAGTCGGCCCTTGCCGAGATGGAGTTCATCCAAAAACAAAACATAGGGCATACGTATTTTAGGGATGAAGATTATCCTACATACCTTAAGCACTGTATAGACGGTCCTATTCTGCTATTCAAAAAAGGCGCCATTGAACTTCAGGGAAGAAAGGTGATCAGTGTTGTGGGAACAAGGAATATCACCAGCTATGGAATGGCTTTTTGTGAGCGTTTTATTGAGGAAATAGCCCCTTTAAATCCAATTATTGTGAGTGGGTTTGCGTATGGGGTAGATATTTGTGTCCATAGGGCAGCCCTTAAATATGGGCTACAGACCATAGGTTGTCTTGCACATGGCCTCAATCAAATATATCCCAAAACACATGGTCGGTTCACTTCTGAAGTGGAGCGTAATGGGGGCTTTTACACCGAATTCTGGAGCAATAGCGGTCCGGAACGGGAAAACTTTCTAAGAAGGAACAGGATTATTGCAGGTATGAGCGAGGCTACCATTGTGGTGGAATCGGCAGAAAAGGGCGGGAGCCTTGTTACTGCGGATATTGCCCATAGTTATAATAGGGATGTATTCGCGGTTCCTGGTAGGGCACAGGATAAGTACAGTATCGGCTGTAACAACCTCATTAAACAACAAAAGGCGCATATGCTCACCTCGGCGGCCGATTTGATTTACTTATTGGGCTGGGAAGTGGAGGAAAAAAAATCGAAATCCGTGCAAAAGCAATTGTTCGTTCAAATGGATGAGCTTGAGCATAGTATTCATGCTTATTTACAAAAGGAGGGCAAACAGGTACTGGATAACATTGCTTTGGAATGCCAAATTCCTATTTTTAAGGTTTCGTCAACACTTTTCAATATGGAAATGAAAGGGGTGGTACGGCCATTGCCAGGTAAACTGTTCGAGGCGATTTAGCCTTATAATATTCTGATATTTGTTAGGAGAAAAGCCAGTTTCTTTAGGCAAACGTTGGACAAAGTTCGTTTTGATTTCCTAATTTTTAAGATGGTATAGGCACGCTTCTTAGTAGCCTACTTTGTTTCTCACCTTGGCCAAGACGCCTTCCGCTACTATTTTTGCTTTTTCAGCACCCAAGGACAATGCCTCGTCCACCTCTTCCAAATGGTTCATATAGTAATCGAATTTTTCTCGGGCCTCCCCAAATGTATCCACTATGACCTCGTAGAGGGCTTGTTTGGCATGTCCGTACCCATAATTGCCATTTATATAATTGGCTCTCATTTCGGCAACTTGCTCTGAAGAAGCCAAAATTTTATACAGGGCAAAAACGTTATCCGTTTCTGGATTTTTGGGATCTTCCATTGGAGTACTGTCCGTTTGGATACCCATGATCTGTTTTCGTAATTTTTTATCGGTTTGAAAAAGGTCAATTAGATTGCCTTTGCTTTTGCTCATTTTGGCCCCATCGGTTCCAGGAACATACATGGTTTCTTCCTGTACCTTGGCTTCGGGCATTACAAAGGTTTCGCCCAATTGTGCATGAAAACGTGATGCCACATCCCTGGTCATCTCAATATGCTGTAACTGATCCTTGCCCACTGGGACAATTTCCGCATCGTACAGTAAAATATCGGCTGCCATTAGCATTGGATAGCTAAAAAGGCCGGCATTTATATCCTCCAAACGATCTGACTTATCTTTAAAGGAATGGGCAAGAGTCAAGCGTTGGTATGGGAAAAAACAACTCAGATACCAACTCAATTCGGTTACTTGGGGTACATCGCTCTGTCTATAAAAAACAGTTTTGTTGATGTCCAGACCAAAGGCCAACCAAGTGGCAGCTGTAGCGTAGGTGTTATGGCGTAAGGTGTTTCCATCTTTTATTTGGGTCAGCGAATGCATGTCCGCAATAAATAAAAAGGAATCATTTTTTGGGTCTTGCGCCATTTTGATAGCTGGCACTATAGCTCCTAAAATATTTCCCAAGTGCGGGGTCCCCGTACTTTGTATACCCGTTAAAATTCTTGACATTTGCTTAGTTTCAAAGAATGGCAAAGGTAAAATAAATACTAAAACACAATTCAAATTGTTACTTTTGATTTCATGCTGTTAATTTTGAAAAAACTCGGCCATATTCTATACCGTATTTGGTTCTATATTTTGGTGGCCTTGCCAATCATCTTATTTTTTCCATTTTTGGTATTTTTTTCCATTTCGGAAAAATGGTACCCCCAATTCTTTTGGATGGCCCGCAATATTTGGGCCAACACCATTTTATATGGGATGGGATGTGTACCCAAAATTTGTTATGACGAAAAATTGGAGCGAGGAAAAAGCCTCATGTTGGTAGCCAACCATACCAGTATGCTCGATATTATGATGATGTTGCGAGTCAGCAGTACCCCATTTGTGTTTGTGGGCAAAAAGGAATTGGTAAATATCCCTGTGTTCGGATTTTTCTTTAAAAGGGTTTGCATCATGGTGGATAGGGAAGATACCAGAAGTAGGACCGGAGTATATAGAAGAGCACAAAAGAGATTGAACCAAGGGCTCAGTATCTGTATTTTTCCCGAAGGTGGGGTGCCAGAGGAACATATTCTATTGGATACTTTTAAGGATGGAGCTTTTAAAATGGCCATTGCCCATAACATTCCAGTGGTTCCCATTACATTTTACGATAATAAAGACCGATTTTCCTTTACCTTCTATAGCGGTGGGCCAGGGAGAACTAGAGGGAAGGTTCATAAGTTTATTGAAACGAAGCACTTGGGGGAAATTGACAAAAAAAACCTACGTGATGAGGCAAGGACCGTTATTTTGAAAGACCTAGAAAAGGATTTGGAACAAAGGCGATACAAATAAAAAAAGTCCCGGATAATGGATCGGTGTTTTTTTGTTTATTTTAATGGATAAATAAACCGAACCAACTTCCTTAGAATTTAAAATTGAAGCCACTATATATACCAATCGAGAAAGGCTTAAAATCCCCGGCAGAGTTGGAAAAAGTATTCAGTTGATATTTAAATACCGGTTCAATATTCAATTTTAATTTAGGCGTAAACTTATAATTTAGACCAAACCCAATATTGGAACTAAAGTTGACATCATTAATATTGTTCGCCTCGCCTATCTCCGTATTTAAGCCGTCGGCTTCTAGAAGAACGGCGTTATTGGTTAAAAACAAAGAACTAAAGCCCCCTACTATGTGGATTCCAAAATCTTTGTCCAAGAGGGCATAATTCAGTTCCAGAGGGATCTCCAGGTATCCAAATTGTTGAATCATACTTCCATTTTTGGAAGGTGTCTTTCCGGAAATTTCCGCTTGTACGTTAGAAGAAGGCTTGCCATTGGAAGTGCTTACCACAATTAAATTACTAGCGTTGGTAGCATAATCAATATTTGCCAGACTATTTTTGCTGGTAGCGGCAAAGGAAGAAGTGAACTTGACATCGTTGGTGTTATAGCCATAATCTACTTTATGGACTCCAGAACGCACACTTAATTTTTTGCTCACCTCATAGGAGACAAATACTCCGTAACTTAGGTTGACGTTGCCCGATTTTGTGTTGGATGAAAAATCTGGGTGTATTGGGGAACCCGAACCGAAGCCATTGAAATATACCGGCGCCACGCTTGGCTCCAACGACCATTTTTTTGAATCTGTTTCAACAATTTCAGTCTCCTTTTCCTGTGCACTTATTTCATCGTAGATCGACTTTTTAGCAGTTGGTGTTTCAGAATTTTGAGGTTCTTGGTTTGCAATTTTGGTAGCTTTGGAAGATAAAGAATTGGAATCCAATGCATTTTTCTTTGAATCCATTTCCACAACGTTGTCGGAAAGCTCGCTTTTGCTTTGAGCGCTACTGATTTCGGAAATCAAACTGCCATTTTCAGTTTTGCCGAATGTCTTGGGGGCATCTTTATGTTTTCTTGAGGCAAAAGGACCATGTTTTTGATTGTTTATGATAGGGATGATCAAATTTTTAGAGTTGCGCCCTTTGGGTATAGAAGGGGCTTTCTGATTTGTGGATGTTGCCGTCCAGGAGTTTTTCTGTTGCGTGGTTCCCATTATACCATCCTCAGTCCTATTTTTATCTTTTTCAGGTGTTTCAATATTTGTTAAGGTTTCCTCTTTTGTTTCCAATGCCCGATTTTGGTTTTCATCAACAGCGTCTGGAGTTGCGCTGTTCCTTTGTTCTGTATCCGTAATAATGGTATTGGAGTTGAGGTCTTCTGCTTTGGGCTGGCTAATATAAAAGAGAATTGCCAGTAAAGCGGCCACACCTCCCATAGTCCACCAAAGAGGAAATATGCGTCTCGTTTTTTTATTTTTGTCCAAGGAGGCTTCAATGGACTTCCAAACATTCTCATTTGGCAGTTCATGTAAATCGGTGAGTTTCTCTTGAAACAAGTTATCCAAATTCTTTTTCATCAGTCTGTATGCTGTTGCTTATAAAGCGATATTTATTATTTCTTTTTCTATTTTCTCTTTCAAGATCATGCGCGCCCTTGCCAAATTGGATTTGGAGGTGCCAACAGAGGTGCCTAATAGTTCGGCAATTGCCTTATGGCTATAACCGTCCATAACATAGAGGTTAAAGGTCAAGCGGTATTTATTGGGCAAATCCTGTATGTATTTCAATAAAACAGGAAGTCCTACCTCCACATACCCGGTTTCAACCGTGGTTTCCTCTTCCACATTATCCGTTATTACAGATAGGTATTCTTCCTTCCTGTATTTCTGTAACACCGTGTTTACAGTGATCCTTTTCAACCAACCATCAAATGAACCTTTAAATTGATACTGGTCAATTTTCTGGTAAATGGTCATAAAGCTGTCGTGCAGGTTGTCTTCAGCTTCCGTTTTATTTCGCGAATATTTTAAACAAACCCCAAATAATTTACCAGCATACTGTTTATACAGTTGCTCCTGCGCATTTCTATTGCCTTTTTTGCAATTATGTACGAGCTCTTTTAAACTCAAAGTGCGGGTTGGATTGTTTGTGTTCTATACTCCGTTTTTTATTCCATGGTTACCGGGACTTCAATTTCCAAATATTCCGATTCACCATTTGCATTTTCACCTGTCCAAAATCTAAAGACGTAAGTGTCAGTGTAAAGTACCAAAAAATTAAATGATACGTTAATTTCTTCCGAAATTTCTGCACAATTGCCTTCCCCTGAAAATGTAGATCCCACCACTACAACGTCCCTTACGGTTGTGTCCGGCTTGGCCACATCAAAGCCCTCAAAAAAGGTACAGTCGTTAGGGCGTTTATAGGAAACGTTTATTTGATAGGTCTCATTGACTTTAAAAGATTCAGGGAGTTCAACGCTCTCAATGGGGAGGGAAACGTAATAGAAGTCAGAATTGTCATCTACATCACAAGAACTGAAGGTAACGGCGGTTAAAACGATTAAAAAAAAGCACAAAGCCCGTTTCATAATATACTCTTGTTTTAACCAAAGATGGGGCCCGATAACAAAGGTTGCGTATAAAACGACAAAATCCCGATAAAATCGGGATTCTGTATTATTTTTTACTGGCTTTCACAGCTTTAATGGCTTCTGTTATTTTGCCTTCCAGTTCTTCCAGTAATTCTGGATTGTCTAGCAAGAGGTTTTTAACAGCATCCCGACCCTGTCCAAGCTTGGTGTCTCCATAACTGAACCAGGAGCCACTTTTCTTTATAATTTCATATTCCACACCCAAATCTACTATCTCTCCTACTTTGGAGATTCCTTCGCCATACATAATGTCGAATTCAGTAGTTCTGAAAGGGGGTGCCACTTTATTCTTAACTACTTTTACTCTGGTCTTGTTCCCTTGAACATCGCCATCGGTATCTTTTATTTGGGTAGACCTTCTAATATCCAATCGAACGGAGGCATAGAATTTAAGGGCATTACCACCCGTAGTTGTTTCCGGATTTCCGAACATGACCCCGATCTTTTCCCTTAACTGATTAATGAAAATTACCGTGCATTTTGTTTTACTGATAGACCCCGTCAGTTTACGAAGGGCCTGTGACATCAATCTTGCGTGAAGACCCATTTTTGAGTCGCCCATTTCCCCTTCAATCTCACTCTTAGGGGTAAGTGCGGCAACGGAATCAATGACCACAATATCAATAGCTCCCGAACGGATCAGGTTATCTGCTATTTCAAGTGCCTGCTCCCCATTATCTGGCTGGGATATAATCAGATTGTCTATGTCAACCCCTAATTTTTGTGCGTAAAAACGGTCAAAAGCATGTTCTGCATCAATAAAAGCTGCAATACCTCCTAATTTTTGGGCTTCTGCCATGGCATGAAGGGTCAAGGTAGTCTTACCGGAAGATTCTGGACCATAAATTTCAATGACCCTACCTCTTGGGTACCCACCAACACCCAAAGCAATATCCAACCCTATAGATCCGGAAGGAATTACTTCCACATCCTGGACTACACTATCTCCCATCTTCATAACAGCCCCTTTGCCGTAGGTCTTGTCTAACTTGTCCAGGGTAAGTTTTAGTGCTTTTAATTTTGCTTCTTTTTCAGTGCTCATGTGTCTTTTTATTAGGTGCGCTAAATTACCATTTCTTTTTTCATATTACAATGGCGAAGCAACCTTTTTGGAAAAGCTGCATCCTAATAGGAACTAACTCAATTCAATGGTCCTTTTTTGTATACGGACCATATAAGTCGACCTCTTGGTAAAAGTCTATTGAAAAAGAAAATACCGTCAGTGGTTGGCAAAAAAGGGCCTAGGAAGTTTCCGGGGCCCTTTTTATTTGTTCTAAAAGCAAGAATGTCTATTTTTGCGTCTCCCGAGCATTATAGGGACTATTCTTTAACTTAAATATTGGTATAGCATGCAACTGTACAATACATTAAGCGCAAAAGAAAGGGAAATACTTATTGAAGAGGCGGGCAAAGACCGACTCACTATTTCTTTCTACAAGTACGCGCACATTGGGAACCCCGAAATTTTCAGGAACCATCTGTTTATCAACTGGGACGCCATGGAGGTGTTGGGTAGGATTTATGTGGCCAAAGAAGGTATAAACGCACAATTATCAGTTCCTGCCGAAAACTTTGATTCCTTTAAGGCTCATCTGGATACCATAACCTTTCTGGAGAACGTAAGGTTGAATATTGCCATAGAGCACGATAACAAATCATTTCTGAAGTTAAAGGTAAAGGTGCGCAATCAAATTGTAGCCGACGGTCTTAACGATGGTACTTTTGATGTGACCAACAAAGGAGTGCATGTGGATGCAGAGATGTTCAATCAACTCATTGAAGATCCAGATACTGTTTTGGTGGACATGCGAAACCATTATGAAAGTGAGATAGGGCGCTTTAAAAATGCCATTACCCCGGATGTAGATACGTTTAGGGATTCCTTGGATATTATTGAGAAGGATTTGGCCGACCATAAGGAGGACAAAAAATTGGTTATGTATTGTACCGGTGGTATCCGATGTGAAAAGGCCAGTGCCTATTACAAGCACAAAGGATTTAAGCAAGTGTACCAACTGGAAGGCGGAATCATAGAATACACCAGACAGGTGGAAAGCAAAAAACTGGAGAACAAATTTCTGGGAAAGAACTTTGTTTTTGACCATCGCAGGGGAGAGCGTATTTCAGAGGATGTGATCGCCAATTGCCATCAATGCGGCAATCCCTGTGACACCCATGTCAACTGTGCCAATGAAGCTTGTCACTTGTTGTTTATCCAATGCGAAGAATGTGCCAAGGCGATGGATAGTTGTTGTTCTGACAATTGCAAAGAAATCCACGCCTTACCTTTTGAAGAGCAAAAAGACCTTAGGAAAGGAAAAGAGGTCAGCAATAAAATTTTCAAAAAAGGAAGGTCAGAGGTCCTGAGGTTTAAAAAATAGGGTCCCCGTGTTCGGAAGTTGACTCTTCCTTGGAATTCTATTGGAGGAATGAAAGGACGTTTTTAGTCTTGAAAACTGGTAGATTTCCAGTTATACCGCTAAGGCTGAAGGCATTATTCAATTGTAGGGTTTATTTCGCTTCTGCCACAAATTATACTACCTTTACATTTAAGTAATTATTTATGAACCTTTTTTAGTATTAGCCAAAGCTTTTTACTAAATCAATATATAAAATATGGGTTGTAGCAGTTGTTCTACTGGTAAAGACGGACAGCCGCGTGGATGCAAGAACAATGGTACTTGTGGAACCGATGGTTGTAACAAACTGACAGTTTTTGATTGGCTTTCTAATATGACGCTTCCGAACGGGCAAAAGCCGTTTGATTGTGTAGAAGTACGTTTTAAAAATAGCAGGAAAGAATTTTTTAGAAATACGGATAATATGACCCTTTCAATAGGGGATATAGTTGCCACCCAGTCCAAAACGGGTCATGATATTGGCATGGTCACCCTTACCGGAGAATTGGTGAAGGTGCAGATGAAAAAGAAAAAGGAAGATCACAACGATAAAGAACTTCCAAAAATCTACCGTAAAGCTTCGCAAAAAGACATAGATATCTGGCAAAAATGCAGAGATAGGGAAGAAGAAATTAAAAAGCGGGCCCGTGAAATTGCCATTGCAGTCAATCTGCAAATGAAAATCTCCGACGTGGAGTTTCAGGGTGATGGTTCCAAAGCCACTTTTTATTATACGGCTGAAGAACGCGTAGATTTCAGGCAGTTGATCAAGGACATGGCAAAGGCCTTTTCCATACGTATTGAAATGAGGCAAATAGGGTACAGACAAGAGGCGCAGCGCCTCGGGGGTATTGGTTCTTGCGGACGGGAACTTTGCTGTTCCACATGGCTTACGGATTTTAGATCCGTCAGTACTGCCGCAGCCCGCTACCAACAATTGTCCCTTAACCCACAGAAATTAGCAGGCCAATGCGGAAAGCTAAAATGTTGCCTAAACTATGAGCTTGATATGTATTTGGACGCATTAAAAGACTTTCCTTCCCAAGAAACCAGGATCGCTACTGAGAAAGGGGCCGCCTTTTGTCAAAAAGTAGACATTTTCAAGAGTATGCTTTGGTTTTCCTATAGGGACGAGCCGGCCAATTGGCACGCTTTGACCAAGGATCAAGTAAATGAAATACTTGAAAAGAATAAGAACAACGAGAAGATTGCAAGCTTGGAGGAATATGCTGCGGACAATGAAGTGGTAAGTCTAGAAAAGGAAAAAGTATTCGAAAATGTCGTGGGACAAGATAGCCTAACGCGTTTCGATAAGCCAAAGCAGAAACGGAATAGGAACAAAAGCCAAAACCAAAATAATAAGCGTAGAAACAATAAAAAACGTCCCGCTAATAATGCTTAAGAATATCTTGCCGATTCTTGTTCTCATTGTGTTGGTTTCCTGTGAAACCAATACTGTTCATTCGGAATATAAAGCCACCAATGATGGGTATTGGAACAAGGACAATACCATATCCTTTAAGTTTACAGAACAGGACACGCTCACCAAAAACAATATCTTCATCAATATCAGAAATGACGAGACCTACTCCTACAGCAATCTTTTTTTGATCGCAGAATTGAATTTTCCCACCGGGGAGACTATCAAAGACACGTTGGAATACGAGATGTCCAAACCGGATGGGGAGTGGCTGGGCACTGGTCAGGGGAGTCTTAAAGAGAATAAATTATGGTATAAGGAAAACGTCGTTTTTCCTGTTAAGGGCGTATATACTTTAGAAATTTCACACGCCATGAGAAAAAATGGCAGCGTGAAAGGGATCATGGATCTCAAAGGAATTACAGACGTGGGTTTTCAAATAGAAAAAAGTAAGTAATGGCGACGGCTTCAAAGAAAAAAAAGAATACAAATTTTTCCAAATACATTAAGTGGTTTTGGATTTTGTTTGCATCAGGTATTGGGGCAGTGGCACTTATGTTTTTGTTGACATCTTGGGGGCTCTTCGGAGAACTTCCCTCCTTCGACCGCTTGGAAAACCCACAGACGAACTTAGCAACCGAAATAATTTCCTCCGATGGAAAAACCTTGGGGAAACTGTATTTGGATGATAACAGAACCCCTGTAGTTTATTCAGAATTGCCACAAAATTTGGTGGATGCCTTGGTCGCTACGGAGGATGTAAGATACTATGAGCATTCTGGGATAGATGCCAGGGGAACTCTTAGGGCAGCGGCTTATTTGGGAACTAAGGGTGGGGCCAGTACCATCACACAGCAATTGTCAAAACTGTTATTTACGGAAAGAGCATCTGCAAGCACTCTGGACCGTATTCTTCAGAAAATGAAGGAATGGGTAATCGCCATCCGTTTGGAACGGCAGTATACAAAAGATGAAATCGTAGCGATGTATATGAACATCTATGATTTTGGATACGCAGCTGATGGGATACGATCTGCCTCTAAAATCTATTTTGGCAAGGAGCCAAGAGACCTTAAGATTGAAGAATCTGCCGTATTGGTAGGCATGCTGAAAAATTCCTCTTTGTACAACCCAATTAGACGGGAAGAGTTAGTGTTCAACCGAAGGAATACCGTCTTGGAGCAAATGGCGAAATACGATTTTGTCTCCCAGGCTGAGAGTGATTCTTTACAGGCTACAAAAATGGATATTAATTTTAATCCAGAATCACATCGGGAGGGGCTGGCCACCTATTTTAGAATGTACGCTCAGGGCTTTTTAAACAAATGGGTAAAGGATAATCCAAAACCTGATGGGGAGCGATATAATATTTATTTGGACGGATTAAAAGTATATACCACTATTGATTCCCGCATGCAGCAAAATGCAGAAGAGGCAGTACAGGAACACATGAAAAGATTACAGGCAGAATTCTTTCACCAGAACACCCCTGATAGAAATAGTACAGCACCCTTTTTAGACATTACACCTGAAGAGGTCAAATCCAGTATGGAAAGGGCGATGAAATCCTCCAACCGTTGGAGAATCATGAGGAATGAAGGGAAATCTGAGAAGGATATAAGAGCCTCTTTTAAAGTGCCAACAGAAATGACGGTATTCAACTGGAACAGTCCGACTAAGGAAAAAGATACTATTCTTACACCCTTGGATTCCATAAGATACTACAAATCCTTTTTAAGGACGGCAATGATGTCCATGGAACCCCAAACAGGCCATGTAAAGGCATGGGTGGGAGGTTTAAATTATAAACATTTCCAATACGATAATGTAATTCAAGGTGCCCGTCAGGTAGGTTCTACCTTTAAGCCAATCGTTTATGCTGCGGCCATTGACCAATTGCGCTTATCACCCTGTGATGTCCTATCCGATATCCAGTACTGTATTGAAGCACATAAACATGGAAATATGGAAGCCTGGTGCCCTTCTAATTCAGACGGCAAATATTCCGGTGAAAATATGACCCTTAAATATGCACTGGCCAATTCCGTAAACACCATTACGGCCCAATTAATAGACAAAATAGGCCCTAAATCTGTGGTGACTATTGCCAAGAACTTGGGAATCACTTCCAATATCCCAGAAGTACCATCTATTGCTCTAGGAACCCCGGACATCAATGTATATGATATGGTAGGCGCCTATGGCACCTTCGCTAACCAAGGGGTTTATGTTAAGCCTGTAATGATTAGCAGGATAGAAGATAAGAACGGTACCGTACTCTATGAGTATGTGCCAGAAACAAGGGATGTGCTCAGTAAGGACGTGGCCTATGCGATGGTCAATCTCATGGAAGGCGTAACTTATGGAGGATCGGGAACACGCTTAAGAACCACGGGGTCCAAAGATCAACCGGTTTATAAGGAAGTGGTTACAGGATATCCATACGAGTTTAAAAATCCAATTGCGGGCAAAACAGGAACTACACAAAACCAGAGTGATGGTTGGTTTATGGGAATGGTTCCTAATTTGGTCACCGGAGTTTGGGTTGGTGGCGAAGAAAGGGCTATCCATTTTAAAGGCATCGCCTATGGACAAGGAGCTTCAATGGCACTTCCTATTTGGGGACTTTACATGAAGAAGAATTATGCCAATAAAGATTTGGGAATTTCGGATGGGGCATTCGAAATACCAGAGGAGTTGAGCATAAATGTTGATTGTAACAAAGCTTCGGAAGCATTAACGGACAAGAAAAAACCTGGAGATGATTTGGATGATTTGGACTTCTAGTGTTTTGCATCCAAAATATTTTTAATTTCATACGTACTACCTAACCGGATTCTTAATTACGCCTTGTAGTAAGGATGTTTTTTGTAAATTACTCGTACTAAATTTCATTATATGATATCTAAAACAGTTGGATCTGTGGAAGAAGCCTTATCGGGCGTAAAGGACGGAATGACCTTTATGTTGGGAGGTTTTGGACTCTGCGGGATTCCGGAAAATGCAATAAACGAGCTTGTACGAATGGGAATAAAGGATATTACCTGTATTTCCAACAATGCGGGCGTGGATGATTTTGGACTTGGACTCCTGCTACATAAGCATCAAGTAAAAAAAATGATCTCTTCCTATGTAGGGGAGAACGATGAGTTTGAACGCCAAATGCTGAGCGGGGAGTTGGATGTTGAATTGACACCCCAAGGTACCTTAGCTGAAAAATGCAGGGCTGCACAAGCTGGTTTCCCTGCCTTTTATACCCCTGCCGGATATGGCACGGAAGTAGCGGAAGGAAAAGAAACCCGGGAGTTCAACGGTAAAATGTATGTGCTTGAGGAAGCCTTTAAGGCCGATTTTGCCTTTGTAAAGGCATGGAAAGGGGATGAGGCCGGAAATCTTATTTTTAAGGGGACAGCAAGAAATTTCAACCCATGTATGTGTGGGGCTGCAAAAATAACGGTCGCTGAGGTGGAGGAACTGTTGCCTGCCGGCTCCTTGGATCCCAATGAGATACATGTGCCTGGAATTTTCGTGGGAAGAATTTTCCAAGGGAAGGCCTATGAGAAAAGAATTGAGCAACGAACCGTAAGACAAAGATCATAGTTATGTTGGATAAAAACGGAATAGCAAAGCGAATTGCCCAGGAAGTTAAAGACGGATATTACGTGAACTTGGGTATTGGAATACCAACTCTGGTAGCCAACTTTGTACGAAACGACATAAGTGTAGAATTTCAAAGTGAGAATGGTGTTTTGGGAATGGGTCCCTTCCCCTTTGAAGGGGAGGAAGATGCCGATATCATCAATGCAGGAAAACAGACCATAACCACCTTACCTGGAGCTTCCTTTTTTGATTCTGCAACTAGTTTCGGAATGATTAGGGGACAACATGTGGACCTCACCATTTTAGGCGCAATGGAAGTCTCGGAAAACGGGGATATTGCCAATTGGAAAATACCCGGAAAAATGGTGAAGGGCATGGGAGGTGCCATGGATCTTGTGGCTTCAGCTGAAAATATCATAGTTGCCATGATGCATACCAATAAGGCTGGAGATTCCAAATTATTAAAAAAATGTTCCTTGCCACTTACAGGGGTAGGCTGTGTTAAGAAAATAGTAACAAATTTAGCCGTATTGGAGGTGACTCCAAAAGGATTTAAATTATTGGAAACTGCGCATGGAATTAGTGTCGAAGATGTAATCAAAGCTACCGAAGGCACCCTTATAGTGGAAGGGGACATCCCTGAAATGACTCTTTAAGATAAAATGTAGACGTAGTTTATCGGATAGACCTAAATATTTGTTTTTTATGCCACATTTAGGATGAAGTTCACAACAATTATTTTTATTTTTCCTTAATTCGAAATATATTTAGAGCGAACTTAAAAATTAAACCCCAAATTTAATTTTTGCCTAAATTCATGTTATGGACTTACAAATTAACCATTTGCCTGAAGAGGAAGTAATATACATTGACCGTAGCGGTTTTTATAGAGGCGTTTTGGCCTTGGTGAAAAAGCTATTCATGTTGTAAACTTCTTTTTGAAAAGAATTAAAGAGCAATGTCGTAGACATTGCTCTTTTTTTATGCCTTTTTTCTTTATCTTCAAACCTCTTTATACAATCAATTTTACCCAATGGAATTAAGGCTTCAAAAATGTGAAATTGATAAATTGGATTTTCTTGTTGATCTCTCAAGAAAGACCTTTGTTGATGCCTTTGAAAAGGATAACAATCCAGAGGACTTTGAGAATTATCTCGATTTCGCATTTAACGCGGAGCGTATTGCCGATGAGGTGTTGGATCCGGATTCCGAATTTTATTTTACATATCTAAATACGGAGGTGGTTGGTTATTTTAAACTAAATCAACTCCAAGCACAGACTGATATCAAGGACAGGCATGCCCTTGAGCTGGAACGAATTTATGTGTTGAATGAGTTTCAAGGAAAACAGATAGGCAGATGGATGTTGGATCAGGTCAAAGTTTTGGCCAAGAATAAAAAAAAGAATTTTGTTTGGTTGGGAGTTTGGGAACACAATACAAAAGCCATAGCCTTTTATGAATTATATGGGTTCCAGAAATTTGGAACACATCCATATTATATAGGAAAAGACAAGCAAACCGATTGGTTGATGCGCTGTGATACTGCGAAATAAACAGTGACTAAATATTGTTATATGAAAATATTGGACTCAAAAGTATTGATGCTGGCCATACTTTGTATGATGGTCTATACCCCCATAAATGCTCAATTATCATATTACTTTCCCGATACAAATGGTTCATGGGAACGTAAAAGCACCAATGACTTCAACATAAATAGTGACGTCTTGGACCGGGCCGTTGATTATGCCAAGACAAACGAATATACGGGCTCCAGAGATCTGCGTATTGCCATTCTGGAAGGATTTAAAAGTGAGCCTTTCCATGATGTTTTGGGTCCGACAAAAAAGCGGGGCGGGCCTGCGGGGATGATCCTTAAAAATGGGTATGTCATTAAGGAATGGGGAGATACCAAAAGGGTAGATATGACTTTTAGTGTTACTAAAAGCTTTTTGTCTACCATGGCCGGTTTAGCGTTGGACAAAGGATTGATAACCAATGTTGATGATAAGGTAGGGGCCTATGTTTGGGATGGGACCTTTGATGGGGAGCACAATAAAAACATTAGTTGGAGACATTTATTGCAACAGAATTCGGATTGGTCGGGAGAACTTTGGGGAGGAAAGGATTGGGCCGATAGGCCACCCAAGGAAGGTGGGCTAGACGATTGGAAATATAGAACGTTGCAAGAACCAGGGACGGTAATGGAATATAATGACGTACGTGTAAATGTTTTGGCCTATGCCTTAACGCACGTATGGCGAAAACCAATGCCAATGGTGCTTAAAAATGAAATTATGGACAAGATTGGGGCCAGCACTACTTGGAGGTGGTTCGGTTATGACAATGCTTGGACAGAAATAGACGGTATTCAAATGAAATCTGTGACCGGCGGGGGCCATTCGGGAGCCGGCCTATTTATTAATACAGAGGATATGGCACGTTTTGGTTTATTGTTCTTGAACGATGGAAAATGGAAAAATGATCAATTGATCAGTAAATCATGGATACAAGAGGCAATAACCCCTTCCCTACCAAATCCAAACTATGGATTTATGTGGTGGTTGAATACCAAAGGGGATAGGAACTGGAAACAATTGTCAGATAAAATCTATTATGCCGCCGGGTTTGGTGGAAATTTTATTGTTATTGATAAGGAGAACGATCTTGTAATAGTGACCCGTTGGTTAGAGCCTTCTAAGATCGAGGAATTTATGGGAAAGGTAAATGAGGCCTTTAATTAAACCTTTAGTAAGATATCAATTGCTTTATAAAGGGTATCGTCCGTTTTGGCAAAACAGAACCGTAGCTGATGGTAGTCTTTTTGCTCCAAATTGAAGCCAGATACTGGAATACTTGCTATTTTATGATCTATGGCGAGTCGCTTTGCATAGATATCATCCGAATCATTAGTAATTTGGCTATAGTCAAGGATCTGAAAATAAGTTCCCTGTGACGGGACAAAGCTAAACTTGGATCCCTCTAGACCGGCAATGAATAGATCTCTTTTGGCCTGATAAAAGTCATTGAGCTCCAAATAGTGTTTTGGTGTTTTCAAATAGGTGGTCAACGCTCGTTGTAAGGGATGGTTGGCACAAAAGACATTAAATTGGTGTACTTTCTGAAATTCTCGCATCAATGCTTTTGGGGCAACACAGTACCCCATCTTCCACCCTGTAATATGAAAGGTCTTCCCAAAGGAGGCACATATAAAACTTCTAGAGGCCAAATCGGGGAAGGAACAGGCAGATTGGTGTAATGCGCCATCAAATATAATATGTTCATAAACTTCGTCACTCAATAGAATAATGGAAGTGTTTTTCAAGATTTTCTGTAATGTGAACATATCCTCTTTTGAGAAAACTTTTCCAGTAGGATTGTGTGGCGTATTGATGATGATCATTTTAGTCATCGGAGTTATTTTCCCCCGAAAATCCTCCCAGTCCATTTCATAATCCTTCCCTTTGAGCTGAACGAACACCGGCACCCCTCCGTTTACCTCAATAGCGGGCTCATAACAATCGTAGGCAGGTTTAATTACAATAACCTCGTCATTGGGGCGAATGAAGGTGGAAATTGCAGTATAAATGGCTTGTGTTGCACCTGCGGTAACGGTTATTTCGGTTTCCGGATGATAATGGGTGCCATAGAGTATTTGTATCTTTTCGGAAATAACTTCCCTTAAGGGAAGTATTCCCTGCATAGGAGCGTATTGGTTATACCCTGCTTGCATTGCCTCGGTAGCCAATTGAATGAGTAAGGGATCCGGGGCAAAATTGGGAAAGCCCTGGGAAAGGTTTAGTGCATGGTGCTCTGCAGCCAATTTGGACATTGTGGTAAAGATGGTAGTGCCCACATTAGGTAATTTACTTTTAACGGCTTGGTTGTATGAAGGCATAGTACTGGATATATCTTAAATGTAGAACAATTTGGCGAAATCTATTAACCATAAAATTTGGGATCGGGGGTTATCCACCTTCTTCGGCACGTAAATGCGTGATTACTAGTTTTAAACACGAATCCAACTCTTTTTTTATTTCCTGTTCCCAAAAGCGGAAAACCCTAAAACCCAAAGTTTCCAAAGCGGCATTCACTTCCCTGTCCCTTTGAAGGTTTCGTTCTATTTTTGGGATCCAAAATTCTCTGTTGGTTTTAATTTTATGTTTTCGTTCTTCCCAATTATATCCGTGCCAAAACTCCCCATCAATGAAGACTACGGTTTTATATTTATTAAGGACTATATCGGGCTTACCAATTAGTTTTCTATAATCTATCCGGTATCTGTATCCGGCTGCCCACAAGGCTCTTCTAAATTGCAGTTCGGGTTTGGTATTCTTGCCATGTATCTTGCCCATGATCTTGGATCGTTCCGGGGTGGTATAAAAACCGGATGCCTCGTTGAAACGTGGAACTATGATCCGTTCTTCATCATAACCGTTGGACATGCTTAAAGATAAAGGATTTTTAAAATATAGGTAAACAAAAACCCCATTCCGCTATAGGAATGGGGTTTGTTTCTGAAATAACAGAAATAGTTTATTATTAAGGACTACCCTTTTAAATTGGCACTTAAATATTCCCTGTTCATCCTAGCGATGTTCTCCAAGGAAATTCCTTTTGGACATTCTATTTCACAGGCACCGGTATTGGTACAGTTACCAAACCCTTCAAGGTCCATCTGACGAACCATGTTCTGAACCCTTTCTGTAGCTTCAATTTGTCCTTGAGGTAATAATGCTAATTGAGAAACCTTGGCGGAGGTAAACAACATGGCGCTCGCATTTTTACAAGCCGCTACACAGGCACCACATCCAATACAAGCTGCAGCGTAAAAAGAATCGTCTGCATCTTCTTTGTTAATGGGAATGGCATTGGCATCAACGGTGTTACCAGATGTGTTCACAGAAATATACCCTCCTGCTTGTTGAATGCGGTCAAAAGCACTGCGATCCACTATTAAATCCTTGATTACCGGAAAAGCTTTAGCTCTGAATGGCTCAATAACAATGGTATCGCCGTCATTGAACTTACGCATATGCAATTGGCAGGTGGTCACCAAACGATCAGGACCATGGGGCTCTCCATTGATCTGCATGGAACAAGATCCACAAATACCTTCCCTACAGTCATGGTCAAATTCCACAGGCTCTTCGCCCTTTGTAATAAGGTCTTCGTTAAGGATGTCCATCATTTCCAAAAAAGACATATCCCCATCAATACCTTCAATAGGATAGTTCTTTATTTGGCCTTTTGTGTTGGCATCTTTCTGACGCCATATTTTTAGATTCAGCTTCATAGCTTTTGCTTTGTTGTTAGTAGTTGGCGGTTTACACCATCAACAGCGGTATCCTATTTATAACTTCTTGTCTTCAATTCTATATTTTCGTAGACTAGGTCTTCTTTGTGAAGAACGGCATCTTTTGGTTCGCCCTTGTATTCCCAGGCAGATACGAACTTAAAGTTTTCATCATCCCTCAAGGCTTCTCCTTCTGGTGTTTGGTATTCTTCACGGAAGTGACCTCCACAAGATTCATTTCTCGATAGGGCATCCTTTGCGAACAATTCTCCCAATTCCAAGAAATCTGCCACTCTACCGGCTTTTTCCAATTCTTGATTTTTTGTATCAGGGCTACCAGGAACGCGCACATTTTCCCAAAAATCTGCTCTGAGGGTAGATATCTCGTCTATGGCCTCTTGAAGTTCTTTGGCATTACGGGACATCCCACATTTGTTCCACATGATCTTACCTAATTTCTTGTGGTAATAATCTACAGAATGAGCACCCTTCCCTGCTTTTAATTTTGCAATTCGATCACGCACCTCTTTTTCTGAGGCATCGAATTCAGGGGTATCGGTAGGAATTTTTCCTGTCCTTATATCTTTGGATAGGTAATTACCAATAGTGTAAGGCAATACAAAATACCCATCAGCTAATCCTTGCATCAAGGCGGAAGCACCCAATCTGTTTGCCCCATGATCACTAAAGTTGGCCTCTCCAGCTGCATAGCAACCTTCAATGGTAGTCTGTAGGTTGTAATCAACCCAAAGTCCGCCCATAGTGTAATGCACTGCTGGGTATATCTTCATAGGCGTTTTGTATGGATTTTCATCCACAATCTTTTCGTACATCTGGAAAAGGTTACCGTATTTGGCTTCAACAATATCTTCACCCAATTGACGTATGGTATTGTCATCGGCATCTTTTAATCCCGAGGTCAATGCTTTTTCCTTTCCGTATCTCATGATGGCCGCAGCAAAATCCAAGTAAACTGCTTCGCCTGTTTTGTTAACTCCAAAACCGGCGTCGCAACGCTCTTTGGCTGCTCTCGAGGCCACATCACGTGGTACTAGGTTTCCAAAGGCCGGATATCTTCTTTCCAAGTAGTAATCCCTATCTTCTTCCTTAAGTTGTATTGGCTTTAATTGGCCAGTTCTTATGGCTTCGGCATCTTTCTTGTGCTTAGGCACCCAGATACGTCCATCATTACGCAAAGATTCTGACATCAATGTCAATTTTGACTGATGATCTCCTGAAACTGGGATACAGGTAGGGTGTATTTGTGTATAACACGGGTTGGCAAAATAAGCCCCCCTTCGGTGAGCTCTCCATGCAGCCATTACGTTGCTTCCCATGGCATTGGTAGATAGGAAAAATACATTCCCGTAACCCCCAGAGGCCAATACTACTGCATGTGCTGAATGACGTTCAATTTCGCCTGTAACCAAGTCACGGGCAATAATTCCACGGGCCTTACCATCGATCTTTACCAAATCCATCATTTCATGACGGTTGAAAGCTTGAATCTTACCTCTGTTTATCTGCCTGTTCATGGCAGAATATGCACCGAGCAACAATTGCTGTCCTGTCTGGCCTTTGGCATAGAAGGTACGTGAAACCAGTACCCCACCAAAAGAACGATTGTCCAACAACCCACCATATTCACGTGCAAAAGGAACCCCTTGTGCCACGCACTGGTCAATAATATTTCCAGAAACTTCGGCCAATCGGTAAACGTTGGCTTCACGGGAACGGTAATCCCCACCTTTTACGGTATCGTAAAATAAACGGTAGTTACTATCACCATCGCCCTGATAGTTTTTTGCAGCATTAATACCTCCTTGGGCAGCAATTGAGTGTGCCCTTCTTGGAGAATCCTGATAGCAAAAAGTCTTTACGTTATAACCAAGCTCAGCCAAGGTTGCAGCAGCAGAGCCACCTGCAAGTCCGGTACCAACTACGATAACATCAATGTTTCGTTTGTTGGCAGGATTGACAAGGTCAATTTCGTTTTTATGTTTTGTCCATTTGTCGGCCAAAGGACCGGATGGAATGTTCGAATCCAATATTCCCATAATTAATGTGTAATTGGGTTAAAGTGATGGTACAAAGCGATAAAGGCAAATCCTAATGGGATTGCGATCGCATAGATCTTTGTGAATTTTTTAATGGCAGGAGTGTATTTGTTGTTAACCCCCATAGTTTGAAAGGAAGAGGCAAAACCGTGCAACAAATGCAACGCCAATAGACCAAAGGATAAAACGTACAAAAGCGTGCGCCACATAGGCTCAAATTTCTCCACTGTCTCGGCATAATACCTAGTTGGATCTTCTGGGTTGCTCTCTATGTATTTGTAGGTCATTTCATGTACCCAGAAATCATAAAAATGCAAAGCGAGGAAAGCCAAGATCACAGCACCTGAAATAATCATATTTCGAGATACCCATGGGGCGTTGGAACCTCCATTGTACTTTACGTACTTAATCCCTCGTGCCTTGTTGTTCTGAATTTCCAACACAAATCCCATTACAAAATGGACGATTACCCCTGCTATCAAAATCGGCTGAAGAAGGAATTGCACCAGTGGGTTGTAGCCCATAAAGTGCGACCATTCGTTAAAGGTGTCGGGGGCTATTACCGAAGTAATGTTGATGGTAAAATGTTGCCCAAGAAATAAGACCAAAAAAAGGCCAGATAAAGCCATTATTACTTTTCTGGCGATAGATGATTTTGTCAAACCACTCATTAGTTATTAGTTTTGAGACAAATTTACAGCACAAGTGAGTTATTAACAAACTTTCTTCAGTATTACTGCTATTATTTAGAACCAGTTTAAAGAAGTTTTCAACAAGTTTAAGTTTTAAGACGAAAACGATTTAGTATTCTGTAATACGTTGAACAAAAATAGATGACACGCTTAAGGGATTTTTGTTTTTTAAATCAATTGGGGAGTCGATTGGGGACAACCTTTTTTTGATGTTCTTCTCAAGAAATTTGTCAACTACATCTTGGGAAGTCTTACTTTTGGGGCCAAATTTATAGCGCCATGGAAATACTCGGGGCAATAGTATAAGGAATAAGGAAATGGACCTAGTAAAAGAAAATAAGGATATCGTAATTAGGGGAGAACGTGTGGCTCCGGGACAACAGAAATTGTTGCACATAAACATAGATCGTCTCCCAACGGGAACATTGATAGATATCCCTATCTACGTATTCAATGGAAAGGAGCCCGGACCAACGGTCCTTATTCAGGCAGGGCTTCATGGGGATGAGATCAATGGAATAGAGATCGTAAGGCGTATGTTGCACAAAAAGTACTTCAAGGTAAAAAAAGGAGCTGTTTTGGTGGTGCCCTTATTGAATGTGTTCGGATTTATACATTTCTCCCGTGATGTGCCGGATGGGAAAGATGTGAACAGAAGTTTTCCTGGCAGTAAAACTGGTTCTCTTGCCAGTAGGATAGCCCATCACTATACCTCGGAAATATTTCCCCAGATCGATTATGGGATAGACCTTCATACAGGTGGTGCCCGCCATAATAACTTTCCACAGGTGCGGTATACGCAAGGGGATGAGGCCAGTAAACAGATAGCGGACATATTCAATGCTCCCCTTACTTTTTCATCCGATCTCATCAATAAATCTTTTAGGAAGGCCTCCTTTAGAAAAGGGATTCCGACTATAGTATATGAGGCAGGCGAAAGCATGCGCTTTGATGATTTCGCTATCAAAAGGGGCATACAGGGGATTCTGAACGTGCTCATCAATTTTGAAATGATAGACAGGATCGATCCCTTGTTAAAGAAACAGGAGCGCAGTAAACATCTTATGTCCAAAAAATGGCTAAGAGCTCCAACAGCGGGCATGTTCATCCCAAAGGTGACCAATGGTTCGGAAATTAATAAAGGACAGGTGTTGGGCATCGTGGCCGATACCTTTGCTACTTACAATAAGGAAATAAAGGCCCCCTATGATGGGTTTGTATTCTGCATCAACCATCAGGCAGTGGTGAACCAAGGGGATGCGTTATTTCACGTAGGAAAGTAAAATTCTGCGATCTGAAATCAAATCCATAGAATTTACAGGGCAAAAAGCGAGAATTCCTAAAGTTAAAAAACGGGGGTATGGCCTCAATTTAATTTATCAAATTCTTTTCATATTTGTTATGGATGGTCAAAATTAATAAACCAAAAATAACAGCTGAAATGATTAAAATTGTATTCACAGAACCTTCGACTGAAAATGAAAGGCGTATCAATATGGTGGAAATAATAAAGCCTGAATTCCGGATTACCTTGTGAAACTTATCGGTATAAAAAAATGAAAACAGGAGGAGGATAACATCTGTAATTATTAATATGTTAAAGAATTCATCAAAGAAAATGTTGTTTATGTTTTTAAAGGATATAGTGGGCTGATTATTTGTATAGACAGTGCCAAAGGTCCAAAAGAATAGGGTGTAAACCGCGACCATAAGCAATATTGGCACCAAAAAAACAGCTATCCATTTTTTGAGGTTTATGAATTGATTAATATTAACAGACAATTCTTGATCATCTTTTTTTAGTTCAGATGCTTTTTTGCTTTGCATATAAAACATATAAAGCAGATAGAAAAGCAAGATAGAAGCCACAAGGTCATAAGTGAATTGAAGGTCTCCTTTTATTCGGAACCAATCGGAAGAGAGCTCCAATTTAGAAAGGTCTTTAAAAAGGCGACGTATGATTATCAATGTAATAATCTCATATTGTTTTCCTATATAGGTTGTAAAAGATCTAGGCAAATAATAGATTAGGAGGTAAACTTCGTAAATTAATATGAATGAAAAGGGGGTATAAATAGCTGCAATGGGGTTTTGCAACAATTCGGAATCGGAGAATTTTTCGACCATCCCAAAATCCACCAAATAAATAATTAGAAGATGCACTATAAAACTGAGTATGGCAACAGATAATATTATCTTTTCACTCCGTTCCTTAGTTCTCTCAGACAGTAATACCTTGTAAAGCTTATCGAATGTATTTTTTCCCTTCATGGTTATTAAATCACGTAAGATACATATTGTGAGAGTATTATCGAAGTTCTTTTTTTAAGGTGCAATTGTGGGTAACTAAAAATTGAGATTTAAAAGAATATTTATTTTAAATCATGGAAAGAATCTTCGCCAAATGCTTTTCTAGATATTAACAGTTTAAGCTTTTTTAAATAACAGAAAGACCGATAGGAATCTTTTATTT
>JBLGAT010000038.1:0-25439 GCA_047612485.1 Psychroserpens sp. | reverse complement strand
TTCAGTTTGAAGATTTCAAAATTCAGGTGGATACTGCTAAAACCTATGATCTTGGAAAACAAAAGATAACGGATTCTGCAAAATCCTTTGCGTACGACATCATCATGCTAGATATTCAATTGGGCCCGGCGAATGAGACCCAGCCCCATACTGGAGAGGATTTGGGTATCTTGGCCCGTAATGTGGTGCCGAATTCTAAAATCGTATTCTTGTCCTCTTTCAGCGATAATTATCGTATTAATAGCATTTTAAAATCCGTGAACCCAGATGGTTATATGGTTAAAACTGAGATTGACGAAAAAGCCCTTAATGATATGGTACACACGGTCATGACAGAACCTCCATATTACACAAAAAAAGCATTGATAGCAATTAGGACCAAAATGGCCAATGATATTCCTTTGGACGACAATGATAAGAAAATACTATACCACCTTTCCATAGGTACTAAAACCAAAGATATGATAGAACATATCTCTCTTTCCCTACCTGGTATTGAAAATAGAAAGCGCCAATTGAAATCTATATTTGGCGTTGAAAAACAAAATGACCAAGCACTGATAACAGAAGCTAGAAATAGAGGTTTTATTTAAAATAGTAGAAAATTCCTGCATTAATATATCAATTTATCTACAAGCTGCACCATTTGGGACTAAAACCATAATTTTTCTAAGGTTTTTATATAGTGTGTGCACATTTTTAAAATTTAACTTCGTGTAAATGCTTAACCAAATCCCAAGATTATTATGCCTCTGCACACAGAAAGTTTTAAAAACAATCTCAAACCTATAGTTGATAATAATTATCAAATCATAGGACTGGATACTTTTGAAAAAAGTTTGGCGAAATATTTTTTCTCTGAAGTTGCTGTGAATATCTACAGCACCAATCATGAAGATGCCTTTTTAAATATAGAATTTCAAAATAACTTGACCTTAAGTGAAGTTCTATATTTTTTAAATACACATACATGGGAACATGAAGAGGATATGTCGGTTTTAACGAATATCAATCCATTTTTAAGGGCTTTACAAGCTTTAAAAACCCAAAACTTTACGACCATTGATATTGAAGAAATTTCTATTATATTAAAGGATACCACTATCGTCATCAAAAAAATATATTCCCAAAGCATTCCAACCCAATTGGAGAATATATTAAAGAAAATTACGGATCACCATTTTATGCTGACCAGAAATTCAAAAGAAGTTCCTTTTGAGGTGTTTATACCTGTTTTTGAAGAAGGTCCATTGGAAGGAAATGGCAACCTGGAAAACATAAGAACAGGCAACAATAGTTCAACAAATGACTATTTTGGGTACTGGGGATTGTACTACGATTCTGAAGCTGATGCAATAATATATGATTTAGAAAACAAATCAATGGTCTATGGCGATCTATTGATGCTAAATCATTAAAGGTCTGAATGAACACCAATGGGTAGGGCTATTGGTGTTCAAAGGACCACGTCTTTTAAGCGTTAAACAACGCCTTACCACTCATCATTTCATTGACCTGATCACGAACAGCCTCAATTACAGCTTCGTTTTCTTTATTTGTCAACACCTTATCTATAAATCCTACAATAGTAGCCATATCTGCCTCTTTTAAGCCTCTTGTGGTAATAGCGGCAGTTCCGAAACGTATCCCGGAAGTTATAAAAGGAGATTTGTCATCAAAAGGCACCATGTTCTTATTTGCTGTAATATCGGCTTTTACCAAAACATTTTCTGCCTCTTTTCCTGTGATATCCTTATTTCTTAGGTCTATCAACATCATATGGTTATCCGTGCCTCCAGAAATAATTTTATAATCTTTGTCCATAAAGGCTGCGGCCATGGCGGCGGCGTTCTTTTTGACCTGCAACATATAATGTAGAAACTCATCTGTTAATGCCTCTCCAAAAGCAATTGCCTTTGCTGCAATTATGTGTTCCAAAGGGCCACCTTGATTTCCTGGAAAAACTGCTAAATCCAACAGAGCTGACATTTTTCTAAGGCTTCCATTTTTCAATTTTATTCCAAAAGGATTATCAAAATCCTCTCCCATTAATATCAGTCCTCCTCTTGGGCCTCTCAATGTTTTGTGGGTGGTTGTGGTCACAATATGGCAATAGGGAAGCGGATCGTTCAAAATACCTTTAGCAATAAGACCTGCAGGGTGCGAAATATCTCCCAACAAAAGTGCTCCAACACTATCTGCGATTTCCCTAAAGCGTTTAAAATCCATATCTCTAGAATATGCAGATGCCCCAGCTATAATCATCTTTGGCCGTTCCTTGGTAGCAATTTCTTGGATCTTATCGTAATTCAAAACCCCAGTTTCCATATCAACCCCGTAAAACACAGGTGAATACAATCGGCCAGAGAAGTTTACCGGAGAACCATGTGTCAAATGACCTCCATGGGAAAGATCAAAACCCAATATTTTATCACCTGGCTGCAAACATGCATGATATACAGAGGCATTTGCTTGGGATCCGGAATGAGGTTGCACATTGGCATAGGCAGCCCCGAAAAGCTCTTTTGCCCTATCAATGGCAATCTGCTCCACTTCATCCACTATTTCACACCCTCCGTAATATCTTTTACCGGGATAGCCCTCCGCATATTTATTTGTCAATACAGAACCAGCAGCCTCCATTACTTGTGGACTCGTAAAATTTTCCGAGGCAATTAACTCAATTCCTTCCAATTGGCGTTCTTTCTCCGCCTCTATTAACTCAAAAATTTGATTATCTCGCTGCATAATAAAAATATTCTTCTAAATAAGCAGTAAAAATACGAATTGCCAACCTTAAATTGGAAGAAAATAATATATTTGATAAGAATTTTATCAAATACAAATTAACAATTACAACATGCCCATAAAAAGCAACGACCCATTAAAAAAAAGCTGGATACCTGTAAGAGACAATTCTGATTTTCCCATACAGAATATTCCCTTTGGGGTTTTTTTAACGCGGGATGATATTATCACTATAGGTACCAGAATTGGGGACCACGCCATTGATTTGGGTGCTCTGCACCAATTGGGATACTTCAAGGATATTCCATTGACAGATGATATTTTCTTGCAAGACACCTTGAACGATTTTATTTCTGATGGAAAAAAGACCTGGAGATTGGTCCGAAATCGGATCAGTGAAATATTCGATGTCAATAACCCTGCATTAAAGAACAATGAAGAGCATAAAAAAATAGTCCTTTTTACCATGGATGAAATAGAAATGCAACTTCCAGTTCAGATTGGTGACTATACTGATTTTTATTCCAGTAAGGAACACGCCACCAATGTTGGAAAAATGTTCAGGGACCCTGAAAATGCATTGCTTCCAAACTGGTTGCATATTCCCGTTGGATATCATGGAAGAAGTTCCTCTATAGTACCATCCGGAACACCCATCCACAGACCTATGGGACAAACTCTGCCCGCAGGATCGGATGAGCCCATTTACGGTCCTTCCAAACTTGTTGACTTTGAACTGGAAATGGCATTTATTACAACAGACGCCAATATTCTAGGGGAGACAATTCCCGTGAACGAAGCTGAGAATTATATATTCGGAATGGTCCTCTTTAACGATTGGAGTGCCAGGGACATACAGAAATGGGAATATGTGCCTTTAGGGCCATTTTTAGCGAAAAACTTTGCTTCCTCCATTTCTCCATGGATCGTTACCATGGACGCACTGGAACCGTTCAGAGTAGAAAGCCCTAAACAAGAACCCAAACCACTACCCTACCTGCAACAAGTTGGAAAAAAAAGCTTCGATATTAACTTAGAGGTCGATATCACTCCAGAAAATGGAGAATCAACAACGGTCACAAAGTCAAATTTCAAATATATGTATTGGACAATGTCCCAACAATTGGCACATCATACTGTGAATGGTTGCAATGTAAACAGCGGTGATATGATGGGCAGTGGCACCATTTCTGGTCCAACTCCCGACTCGTACGGGTCTATGTTGGAATTGACCTGGAGAGGAGAAAAGCCTTTAAAATTAAAAGATGGTTCTGAGCGTAAGTTTATTCAGGATTATGATACAGTGACCATCCGTGGATATTGTGAAAAAACCGGAGTGCGTATAGGATTCGGAGAAGTTTCCTCTAAACTACTTCCCATATTCCAATCCAAGAAAAAATAATCAAACATTATACCTTCAAAAGCCCTTTAATTAGGGCTTTTTTTTTATTTGTATACGATTTCACAACTAGTTGCGTTTTGTAACCATATAGTTTTTGGCATGGCTATTGAATTATATATTACATATCGTAAAACAAACCATTATGAAAAAACTACTACTTCTTAGTTCTCTGTTACTGCTATTTATAGCTTGCGGGGGTGTAAAAAAAACACAGGAGGCCCTTAACATAGGTAACTATGCAAACGCAATAAACAGTTCTTTAAGTAATCTTGCAGATAACAAGACTAAAAAAAGTAACCAACCCTATATTCTGTTATTGGAGGAGGCGTACAAAAAAAATACGGAAAGGGAACTACAAGAAATTGCCTTTTTACAAAAGGAAAATAATCCCGCCAATTTAGAAAGGATATATGATTCCTACACCCAACTGAAAAATATTCAAGAAAGGATCAGACCTATATTGCCCCTTCATATAAGGGATGAGAATAGGAATGCGAAATTCAGTTTTACCAATTACGATCAAAAAATAATCGACGTCAAACAAGAATTGTCAGACTTTCTTTATGACAATGCCAGTGACTTGTTGAGCAATGCATCGAGCAAGGTAGATTATAGAAAAGCGTATGAAGACTTTGCATATCTTGATGAACTTAGTCCAGGATATTCGGATTGCAAGGAAAAGCAAGAGGAGGCCTATGCTAAAGGACGTGATTTCGTAAAAGTGAGTATGATAAATGATTCTGATCAAATTATTCCTTCAAGATTGGAAGAAGATCTTTTAAATTTCAACACCTATGGTGTTAACAATCTTTGGACAGAATACCATGCCCAGCCAAGAAAAAACATCAACTATGATTATGAAATGCAAGTTGCGTTCAGAAGCATTGTTATTTCCCCTGAAAAGGTTAGTGAAAAGCAGATCAGTAAAGAAAAACAGGTCAAGGACGGCTATCGGTATGCAGAAGATGCCAATGGTAACATTCTAAAAGATAGTTTGGGCAACGAAATAAAAATAGACAACTTTAAAACTGTTCGCTGCGATTATCATCAATTCACTCAATTTAAAGCCGCACAAGTAGTGGGAAATGTAAGTTTTAAAGACTTAAGGACAAAACAAACCATAAATACCTATCCCTTGTCAAGCGAATTTGTTTTTGAGCATATTTACGCCAATTATCAAGGGGATAAAAGAGCCTTGGAAACAGATCTTTTAACTTTAATTAATGTGGTCTCCGTACCCTTTCCATCAAATGAGCAGATGGTATATGATGCCGGGGAAGATGTGAAGGGTAAACTTAAAAATATCCTGCAAAACCAAAGATTCAATTGATCAAAATCAATGACAATATATAAACAGCCCTTCTAAGGGCTGTTTTTATTTTACAGGTATTTTTCCAATGATATTTCATTGATGGTGCCATGGGAATCATGGGCTACTACCGTACCATTTTTTATTACCAGTAATTGTGGCGATTGATGCATTACTTTAAACTTTTCCGCCACACCATTGGAAACTTCTCTAAAGGAAAGCAGATCCAAATAATACAGATCTATCTGATCCTCTGAAAAATTGTAGTCATTTTTGAACATGTTCATCACCATCCTACTGATACCACAAGTGGTCGAATGTTTAAAGATAACCTGTACCCTATTTGCCGCATTTGTTTCAATCTCATCCAATTGGGATAAAGAAACCAAAGCGATCCAAGGCAAGTCACTTTCCACTTTTTTATCGGTTAAATTTTTATTCCCAAAAATATTATTTAATAATCCCATTTCGTAATTTTAGTTATAAGTCGGATGTGCTTTAAAAACTTACACCTGACTAATTGTCGTCTTTTTTCTAAGAGTTACCGTCATTTTGTCCGCACCACATTCTTGGTAAGATTATTGACTTTAACAAATTCAAAAGTAAACAATAACATTAAAAGATATAAAGCATATGAACTTAAATAATTTCACCACAAAGTCACAGGAAGCCATACAGCAAGCTCAAGAGCTCGCTCAAGGTTATGGGCACCAACAGATAGAAAATGAGCATATTTTTAAAGCCATTGCTATTGTAGATGAAAATGTACTGCCTTTTATCCTTAAAAAACTGAATGTCAACATAGGCCTTGTCAACCAAATCTTGGACAAGGAACTAGAAAGTTTTCCCAAGGTTTCCGGAGGGGACCTAATGCTTTCCCGGGAAGCGGGTAAAACACTTACGGAAGCCAGCGTTATTGCAAAAAAGATGGAGGACGAGTATGTATCCATTGAACATTTACTATTGGGCATTTTTAAATCGAAAAGTAAGATTGCACAAATCCTAAAGGATCAGGGTGGAACCGAAAAACATCTGATAGCCGCGATAGAAGAATTGCGAAAAGGAGGCAAAGTAACTTCCCAAAGTGCGGAAGAAACGTATAACTCCCTTAATAAATATGCCAAAAACCTCAATGAAATGGCAGATAGCGGAAAAATGGACCCTGTTATTGGTAGAGATGAGGAAATTAGACGAATTCTACAAATATTGACCAGAAGAACAAAGAACAACCCAATTCTAGTTGGAGAACCAGGGGTTGGTAAAACAGCCATTGCCGAAGGATTGGCCCATAGAATTGTGCAGGGCGATGTACCGGATAATTTAAAAGACAAAATTATCTACTCCTTGGATATGGGGGCTTTGATTGCTGGGGCCAAATACAAAGGGGAGTTCGAAGAACGCTTAAAAGCGGTTATCAAGGAAGTAACATCCTCTGATGGAAATATTGTGTTATTTATTGATGAAATCCATACCCTTGTTGGGGCTGGTGGCGGTCAGGGCGCTATGGATGCGGCCAATATATTAAAACCGGCATTGGCCAGAGGTGAATTACGTGCCATAGGGGCTACCACCTTAGATGAATATCAAAAATATTTTGAAAAGGACAAGGCACTGGAACGCAGGTTCCAAAAAGTAATGGTGGATGAACCCGATACCGAAAGTGCCATATCCATACTCAGGGGAATCAAGGAAAAATATGAGGCCCACCATAAGGTCCGCATTAAGGATAACGCTGTCATAGCGGCCGTGGAATTGTCCCAACGGTATATTACCAATAGATTTCTTCCAGATAAGGCGATTGACCTAATGGATGAGGCCGCTTCCAAACTTAGAATGGAAATTAACTCCAAACCAGAGGAATTGGATGTTTTGGACAGAAAAATAATGCAATTGGAAATTGAGATTGAGGCCATTAAAAGGGAGCATGACCATGCAAAACTAAAATCGCTCAATAGTGATCTTGCCAACCTAAAAGAGGATCGCAATGAAATATTTGCCAAATGGGAAAGTGAAAAAACTGTGGTAGACAATATCCAAAAAACAAAACAGGATATTGAAAACTTTAAAATGGAGGCAGAGCGTGCGGAACGTAATGGCGATTACGGCAAAGTTGCAGAATTACGATATGGCAAAATAAAGGAGGCCAATGAGAAGTTAGAAACCCTCCAAGAAGAATTGGAAAAACAGCAAGAAGCTGGAACATTGATCAAAGAAGAGGTCACCAATGAGGATATAGCTGAAATTGTAGCCAAATGGACAGGGATCCCTGTGGCCAAAATGCTGCAGAGCGAACGTGAGAAGCTCCTAAAATTAGAAGATGTGTTACATAAAAGGGTGGTAGGGCAAGATGAAGCCATCCAGGCTGTATCCGATGCCATCAGAAGAAGTAGATCGGGGTTACAGGACATGAAAAAACCAATTGGTTCCTTCCTATTTCTAGGGACTACGGGGGTAGGTAAAACGGAACTGGCCAAAACCTTGGCGGACTATCTCTTCGATGACGAAAACGCAATGACCAGGATAGATATGAGTGAATATCAAGAACGGCATTCGGTGAGCAGATTGCTAGGTGCTCCTCCAGGATATGTTGGATATGATGAGGGTGGACAGTTAACGGAAGCAGTAAGACGCAGACCTTATTCGGTAGTATTATTGGATGAAATAGAAAAGGCACATCCGGACACCTTTAATGTCCTCTTGCAGGTATTGGACGAAGGAAGGTTAACGGATAACAAGGGACGTGTGGCCGATTTCAAGAATACCATCATTATCATGACCAGTAACATGGGGAGTCATATAATCCAAGAAAAATTTGAAAACAATAAGGATATCTATAGCGCAACAGAAGCGGCAAGAGTAGAAGTTCTAGCGCTATTGCGAAAGACAATCCGACCCGAATTCATAAATAGGATTGATGACATCATCATGTTTACGCCTTTGAACATGGAGGATATTACGGAGATCGTAAGGCTTCAGTTGAATGGTCTTAAAAAGATGGTGGCAAAACAACATATTACCATCGATGCTACAGAGGATGCCATCGAGTACCTTGCCAACAGGGGATATGACCCCCAATACGGCGCCAGACCTATAAAGAGAACCATACAAAAAGAAGTCCTCAATAAGCTCTCCAAAGAGTTGCTAAGTGGCACGATCAAAGCAGATAGTATTATTCTCATAGATGCTTTTGATGATGACCTGGTCTTTAGAAACCAGAAGGAACTCGCCAAATAAAAAAGAGCTTTCTATTAAAAATGAAGGCATTCTAAAAAGGATGCCTTTTTTTATTGATATACATATACCATACAGTATATATATTTTTTATCTTCGTGTAAAATTGCAAAAAATGTCCACCAAAGCTGAAAGAACCACCGCTTATATTATTGAAACTGTAGCCCCCATTTTTAACAGATATGGGTATGTAGGCACCAGCATGAGCCATCTGACAGATGCAACTGGACTAACCAAGGGTGCTCTCTATGGCAATTTTGAAAATAAAGAAGCCTTGGCCCTTTCTGCTTTTGAGTACAACAGCAAAAAATTATTGGCCGCAATAGATGGAGCTTTAAATAGTGAGGGGAATTCTCTTCAAAAATTATTCAAACTTACCCAGTTCTATCGACATTACAATGAATTTACATTCGCTTTAGGGGGATGTCCGGTATTAAACGTGGGTGTAGATGCACAGGTAAACAATCACTTATTGGCGGCAGCAGTTAAAGAAACTGTGAAAACAATTGAAGGCAAAATTGCTTTGGTGATCGAAAACGGCGTAAAAGACAATGAGATCAGTATCCCGGTAACGCCTTTGCAGTTCGCTAAGCAGTTATACACTATGATTCAAGGGGCCGTGGCCATGGCTACGATTACACGGGACAAAAAATACCTATTAAATACAATTGCTTATTTGGATCATTTGATCAATAAGGAAATTAAAAAATAATCTCACTCTCCTATTACCCTAAAAATCCAGGTTGCTTCCGTATACCTGCCATAAAATTTGCTATCCCTTGCCTTTTCTGCTGCCTCCAAAGTAGAATAGCTTTCAAGATAAACATAATTGAATTTATTGAGAGATCTAAAAAACGATTTTGGTTCCAATCCTTTTTTACGTAAGGTCGACATAAAATTATCGTAATATTTTTTGGTGCCGAATACATTGGCAATTAAATAATACCCAGCTTGCAATCCTTCCTGCTTCTCCACTTCCTCATACTTGCCCTTTGTAACGGTCTTATTTTCTTCAGGTAGTTTAGTTTTTATTATTTCCTCTTTTTTTACCGTCTTTGTTTTAAGTGAGTCCAATTTTACTTGTGATATTGTATCCTTTTCTAGAGAATCTATTTCTTTTTCTGCATTTTTCGGCATCTCCATTTCTTCTTTTTCTCCGGTCAAATCCGTCGGTAAGATAACTTCTTGTGTCACCAATTCAGTCTCCATTTTGTTCCCAAACTTAATGGCTGTAATAAGCTCAAAAGTGGGATCCTTATCCTTGATGCCATTGTCCAATCCAAACTCCATCAATACTCCAATTGAAAGCGTCTTAAGGAATATTCCTCCCACTCCTGCAGATGCCCCATAAAAGCTATTGTAGCTCCCTTGTGCCCAAAATTTTTGACTAGTTAACAAGGCATTTAAACCTAATTGGGTATCAAATTGAGGAATACTTTTTAAATAAAGCATGGGTCGTAAATTTGTTCCATTCGTTGTTCCAAAAAGTTGTACTGGAAAATCATATGCCATAGCTCCCATGAAGACCTTATTTCTAGCATTGCTCTCATTATTCTTGGAATTAAAATCAACAAAATTTTCAGAAGTAAAGGAAAGGCTGAATCTATCGAGCATTAATCTAACGCCGGGTGCAAACTGGACAATAAAATCGTTGGAATCCGAATTTAGAAGATCTATATTACCAGGAGAAGAAAATCTATCATCGGCTATCTCCCTTTGATAGCCCAGAACATTAAGCCCAATGGCAAGTTTTCCATTTTCGCTCAAATCAAAGGCATATACGTAATTTATAACACCTCCGGTTTGCAAGTAAAACCCTGTATTATGTTGAAAAAAACCAGCACCCATAACTGAATTTTCATTTAGGTTGGTTGTATAATTTAGAAATGTTGTGGTTGGATCTGTATCTACAGATTGCCATTGCCAACGGGTCCATAAAGAAATAGACTGGGGCCTATTTTTGTCCAAGGCAAAAGTCGGATCTAACAGACTGGCATTATATGTGGTCAAATTATGTTGTCTAAAATCGCTGGGCAAAGCAACCTCTTGCGCATTGAGGCCAAAGACAACAATAGAGTACAAGAGAATTAAATGAAGTTTTCCCATAATCAAAAAAACAAAATTCTAAGTGCTGGTCATACTAATTTACGTTAATTTTAGTTAGATATACAGATAGTAGTAAATAATACGCATGATCATTATGAAAATAGAAAAGCTTTTAATTATCGTTCTTTGTTTCACCTTTTTTACCAGTTGTAAGGAGGATATTAGTATTGAACCCCCATTGGATTCAGTGGTCACCACCTTTTATTTAATTAGGCATGCGGAAAAGGATAGATCCAATCCAAAGGATACCGATCCTGAATTGAACCAAGACGGGCTGGGCCGTGCCATACGTTGGGCCGAAGTGTTTGATTTAGTACCCTTGGATGCTATTTATTCAACAGATTATGAAAGGACCACCATGACCGCTGCACCAACATCGGTCAAAAAGGAACTTACCTTACAAACCTATGATCCAAAAGATCTGGATGTAGCACAGCTCATCGCTGACAACTTAGGAAAAAATGTGTTAATTGTAGGCCATAGTAATACAACCCCAGAACTTGTAAACAAGTTGATCGGAACCCAAAAGTATGACAACATTGATGACTACGACAACAGCAACCTTTTTATTGTCCAACTAGTGAATGGAAAAGCCACCGACATGAGACTTAAGATCAATTGATCCTATCGCTCAACAGAAATGTTTTCCAGTTCGATCTTTGATAAAAGCTCTAAATCCCCCGACTCGTATTTAGCATCAATATTATCTATTGTGGTAACATCATCCATAGGTTTGTAATTTTCGTAATCCACAAACCGGATACCTTTGATATATCTCTCGTTATAGGCTACCCTAAAGCGGACTCCGCCATCATTTACATAAAAATCGTATGCCAAATAATCTGGCTTAAAGGTTTCTTTGTTGATCCAATACAAATACGTATCCTCAAAATCGTCTCCTCCTCCAGTTTGGTCAAAGGTCACTTTTATTTTATAGTACTCGGTTTTCTTTAGGGTTACCTCTCCCATCAATGTTTTATTCACGGCAGGATCATTTAATCCGTAGGGTAATTTTACAAAATAATGAACCGAGTTCACGGAATTGTCATACTTGTTGGCAGTGGAATCGGGAAGTACCTCCAAGGTACCATCAATAAAACGTTCAAATTTTGCATTGGACTTTACATCTTCCACCTTTTTCCCATCCAAATAAAAAATACGTTTCATAACGCCATTGTTTCCAACACCTTCGGATACATAATGTATATCCCTAAAATCAAAGGATAGGTTACTTGAGGCAAATAAGTCACCTCCACTTGTCTCGATAGCTCGGTCCACTATTTGTTGAACGGTTAAACTATTCTTTTTCTTCTCTTTACATGAGATTAGTGAGCATATTACCAAAAGGGTCAATATTTTTTTCATACGTATATATTGAATGATTCAATTTTCGTGTTAAAGGTTCATAAAATAATTCTAAATGCTATAAACGGTTTATTCTTTTATTGTTGTTACTTTTGTGGGTGATATGCAGAAAAACATCAATATAAAAAATAAAAAAGCCAAATTCGAATATGAGATTTTGGATACTTACGTTGCGGGCATAGTGCTTTCCGGCACCGAGATAAAATCTATCCGTCTTGGAAAGGCCTCCATTTCCGAAAGTTTCTGTGAATTTAATGATCTTTCCGAACTATTTGTCATCAACATGCAGGTAGATGAATATTCCCATGGGAGCCACTATAACCATAAACCTAAGGCAGAACGAAAACTTTTACTTCATAGAAAAGAGCTTAAAAAACTCGAAAAAGAGGTGAATACCTCTGGACTTACCATTGTACCCTTAAATCTTTTCGTCAATGATAATGGCTTGGCCAAAGTAAAGATCGCCTTGGCCAAGGGTAAAAAATTATATGACAAAAGGGAATCGATTAAGGAAAGGGATTCCAAGAGGAATCTTGACAGGATCAAAAAAAGTTTTAACAACTAGTATCCGTGGCTAATGCCTAGAAAATTTCATTAATTTTTATCTTCCAATAGGGGTACAAACCTAAAAGACCCATATTCCTTTTTTTCAAACTCCAATTCCGATTTTCTTATGTAGAGGGTCATAATTTGATCGTTGGTGCCTACGGGAATCACTAACCTACCTCCTATTTTCAACTGGGCCATCAGAGGTTTGGGCACAAATGGAGCGCCGGCCGTAACCACAATACCGTCAAATGGCGCTTCCTCTGGTAATCCTTTGTAACCATCACCAAATATCATCTTTTTAGGTCGGTATCCCATTTTCTTAAAAAAGATGTTCGTTTTCTTAAAAAGTTCCAATTGCCTTTCTATAGTATAGACTTTGGTTTTTAAATGTAACAAGGTGGCCGTTTGATATCCGCTTCCCGTACCAATCTCAAGAATTTTGTGATTAGGCTGGGTTTCTAGAAGTACTGTCTGAAAGGCAACGGTATATGGCTGGGATATGGTTTGATCCGCACCAATTGGAAAGGCCTTATCCTGATATGCATGATCTTCAAAGCTACTATCTAAAAATAAATGTCGGGGTATGGTGCGTATAGCCTCCAGTACTTTTTGGTCCTCAATTCCCTTATCGACCAGAATTTCGGCCAATTTATTGCGCATTCCACGATGTTTAAGGGTGTCTTTCAAAAGTTTGGTTTTGGATTGCGAAGTTAAAAAAAAGGACGGCTATTCCCATTGGCGGAATTAAAAAATTATTCAAATCATTTGAAGGTACAAATGAAAATTTTTATTTTATAACCACGGCCCCAACCATTCCCTTTTTTGTTTCAAATACTTACATCTTCTGTGTTGAATTCCTAAAAACTACGCATCAATTTTCGTGGAAGAATCGTTTCATATCCTTATTTTTGACAAAAACGAAATTTATGCTCAAGGTTGGAGTCCTGGGAGCAGGACATTTAGGGAAGATTCATTTACGCCTATTGAATGAGTCTCAAAAATACGAACTGGTCGGTTTTTATGATCCAGATGCCATCAATGGCCAAAAAGTGGCCAACGAATTTGGTTACACTTATTTTGATAACATCAATAAACTAATTGACGCTGTAGACGTTGTAGATATTGTCACCCCTACCCTTTCCCATTTTGATTGTGCACAGAAAGCCATGGAAAAGGGAAGGCATGTTTTTATAGAAAAACCCGTTACCAATACCTACGAGGAGGCAGAAGAATTATTGGTTCTTGAAAAAAAACATGGTGTAAAAGGGCAGGTAGGGCATGTAGAACGATTCAATCCCGCCTTTTCAGCTGTAAAGGATATGATACAGAACCCTATGTTCATCGAGACCCATAGACTGGCCGAATTCAACCCGAGGGGAACGGATGTTCCTGTGGTTCTTGACCTTATGATCCATGATATTGATGCCATCCTCAGTGTTGTCAACTCAAAAGTGAAACAAATTAATGCCAGTGGAGTTTCTGTTATCAGCAACTCACCTGATATTGCCAACGCCAGGATAGAATTTGAAAATGGCTGCGTGGCCAACCTTACCGCCAGTCGAATTTCATTGAAAAATATGCGTAAATCCAGATTCTTTCAACGTGATGCCTACATTTCAGTAGACTTCCTAGAGAAAAAAGTGGAAGTAGTAAAAATGAAGGATGCCCCAGAAACACCTGGAGATTTTGATATGGTGTTACAGAATGCGGAGGGCGTGAAGAAACAGATTTATTTTGAGAACCCTACCATTACTGCCAATAATGCCATTTTAGAGGAATTGGAAACCTTTGCGGATGCGATTAATAACAATACTACCCCCGTGGTATCCCTATATCAAGGAACACAGGCCTTAAAGGTAGCCTTGCAGGTAATAGCCTCCTTTGAAAAGTAGTGATAAGGGAATAGATATTGGAATTCGGTTAGGGTACAACCAATAGAAGAGGCCAACCACTCAACTAATAATGAACGATAAACAGTAAAATCAAATCATGAAAAATATTGCAGTTATAGGTGCCGGAACCATGGGCAATGGAATAGCACACGTTTTTGCCCAAAATGGTTATAAGGTTAACTTAATAGATATTTCAAAAGCGTCATTGGATAAAGGAATGGCGGTTATAGAAAAAAACCTCGACCGAATGGTTTCAAAAGAGACCATCACAGAAGGAGATAAATTGAACACCCTAAAAAATATTACGACCCATACGGTGCTGAAGGAAGGTGTAAAAAACATGGACTTGGTAGTTGAAGCCGCAACCGAGAATGTAGAGATCAAAATGAATATATTTAGGGAACTGGATGAGATCTGTGGTCCCGAAACGGTTTTGGCCACCAATACTTCCTCCATTTCCATAACTCAGATAGGAGCCGTTACAAAAAGGGCCGATAGAGTAATAGGTATGCATTTTATGAACCCCGTACCCATCATGAAATTAGTGGAAATCATCCGGGGTTACAACACTTCAGATGAGATAACCAAGCACATCATGGAGTTATCAAAAAAACTGGGTAAAACGCCAACGGAAGTAAATGATTATCCAGGATTTGTAGCCAACAGAATTTTAATGCCCATGATCAACGAGGCCATTGAAACCCTATATAACGGTGTTGCCGGTGTTAGCGAAATAGATACCGTGATGAAATTGGGAATGGCCCATCCGATGGGACCATTGCAATTGGCAGATTTTATAGGCCTGGATGTATGTCTTTCTATCCTGAATGTTATGTATGACGGGTTTAAAAATCCAAAATATGCGCCTTGTCCCCTATTGGTCAATATGGTAATGGCAAAAAAATTAGGGATCAAGTCCGGAGAAGGATTTTATGATTATTCGCAATCCAAAAAAGCGGAAAATGTGTCCGCTCAATTCATTTAATAAAACACATGGCCATCATAAAGGCTTTTAGGGCCATAAGACCAGCGAAGGATAAAGCGCCCTTTTTAGCATCCCGTTCCTATGAGGATTATACCACCAAGGAACTTAATGCTATTCTCACGTATAACCCATTTTCGTTTCTGCATATCATTAACCCTGGATTCAAATTTGACAAAAAAGTATCAGGAGTGGAACGTTTAAGGCTTATACGCAATAGGTACTTGGAATTTTTGGAGGACGAAATTCTAATAAGGGATACCCAACCTTCCTTTTACCTCTACAAAATTGAAAAAGAAGATTTCAGTTGTTGCGGTCTATTTTGCGGCACCAGTGTTGAGGATTATAAAAATAATGTGATTAAAAAACACGAGGATACCATTAAACATAGGGAAAACCTTTTTGCGGTATACCTGAAAAATGTAAGCTTTAATGCAGAACCGGTTTTATTAACATATCCCGATAATGCCACCATTGGAGAAATTATTGGAGAGGTTAAGAAAAAAGAGCCCGAATATCGATTTTCAACAACGGATAAAGCCACTCATTCTCTCTGGACCATTTCCAAAGAAGCGGATATTTTAAAATTACAGGAGGAATTCGGCAAAATTGACTCCCTATATATTGCCGATGGCCATCACAGGAGCGCTTCCTCAATGCTCTTTGCCGACAAGAGCAAAAAATGCAACCCGGCCCACACTGGGGAGGAACCGTACAACTTTTTCATGAGTTACTTGATCCCTGAATCGGAGATCAAGATATTCGAGTTCAATAGATTGGTAAAGGACCTAAATGGTTTATCCAAAGAAGAATTCCTAGTTGCCCTTGACACCTATTTTAAGATTGAAAAGAAGGGGAATGCCGTATACAAACCCTTGGAGAAACATCAATTTAGCATGTATTTAGATGGTGATTTTTACGCCTTGCAATTGAGAAAGCAAATTTTCAAGTTCAACGATGCTTTGAGCAAATTGGACACTCAAATTCTATATAAAACCATTTTAGAACCACTATTGGGAATATCCGACCTAAGAAAGGATAAAAGAATCAAATATGGTTTTGGCACGAACAATATCTTCAATATGAAAGATGAAATTGACAAAGGGAATTTTATGGTTGGCTTTGGAATGGTTCCGGTCTCCATAAAAGAACTCAAGGATATTGCCGATGCTGGGTTGGTAATGCCCCCAAAAAGCACCTATATTGAACCTAAAATAAGAAGTGGGCTCACCATCTATGAACTTTAGAGGGTCTTACCTAAAATTTCCGAAACAAGAATAAAGTAATCCCAAGAATGGCTATCAAAGAAAACATAAAGGAAATACTATCGTCCATCCCAAAATCTGTAACTTTAGTTGCCGTATCAAAAACAAAACCAGAAAACGATCTTCTGGAGGCTTATGATGCGGGACAAAAGGTGTTTGGCGAAAACAAGATACAGGAAATGACCCAAAAATGGGAGAATCTCCCGAAGGATATCGAATGGCACATGATTGGGCACGTCCAGACCAATAAGGTGAAATACATGGCGGAATTTGTTTCCTTGGTCCATGGGGTGGACAGCCCAAAACTTTTAAAAGAGATTAATAAGCAGGCAAAAAAACATAATCGCATAATACCCTGTCTTTTACAAATGCACATTGCTGAAGAAGACACCAAATTTGGATTGGATCAAACAGAGCTACGGGATGTGTTGAGCTCAGAAACATTCCGGAATTTACATAATGTACAGGTTGTTGGATTAATGGGCATGGCCACCTTCACAGATGATAAAAATCAGATCCGTAGAGAGTTCAAACAACTTAAAATACTTTTTGATAGGTTAAAGGAAACATTGCCTGAGATTCATACCTTGTCCATGGGGATGAGCGGGGATTATAAAATAGCGATTGAGGAAGGCAGTACCATGATTAGAATTGGAAGTGGTATTTTTGGGGAAAGGAACTACAAATAAAGTTGTAAAGAAACAGCAACCCGTAAGGGCAGATAAAAATGTACGTAATACTCGATATAGAAACTACCGGTGGTAAATACAATGAAGAAGGAATCACTGAGATTGCCATCCATAGATTTAATGGACATGAAGTTGTTGATCAGTTTATAAGCCTTATCAATCCAGAGAAGGAAATACAGCCGTTTGTGGTAAACCTTACCGGCATCAACAATAAGATGTTGAGGACAGCGCCCAAATTTTATGAGGTAGCAAAACGAATTGTGGAAATTACCTCCGATGCGGTAATTGTGGCACACAACGCTCAATTCGATTATCGCATTCTTCGTACGGAATTTCGTAGGCTGGGTTTTAATTTCGAACGTAAAACCTTATGTACGGTTAATCTGTCAAAAAAATTGATCCCAGATCAAGATTCTTACAGTTTGGGGAAATTGGTGCGTTCCTTGGGTATTCCCGTAAGTGACCGGCATAGAGCCAATGGTGATGCCTTGGCTACCTTAAAATTATTCAAACTTCTATTGTCCAAGGACAATGACAAGTCCATTGTAAAAGAGATCACCAAAGCCGCATCTTTGGGGGAGCTTTCCCCAACCCAATTGGATATAGTGGAGCAACTTCCTTCTGTCAGGGGTGTTTATTACTTGCATAACAAGGATGGTGAAATTATTTTTCTGGGCAACTCAGGTAACCTAAAAAAACGGGTGAATCAGCATTTTACCAGTGATGGGTCCAAGGCCAGAAAAATTCAAAAAGAGACAAAAACAGTGACTTTTGAACTTACTGGGAGTGAATTGGTAGCCCTATTGAAGGAAAATGAAGAATTGCGAAGGAACAAACCCAAGTACAATACATATTCAAATCGAAAGCTCTTTTCGTACGGGATTTACAAACGCACAGACCCCAATGGTTATTTCTCCCTAAGTACTGAAAGGATTAATCCCGACCCAGGCCTAGTAGCAACATTTAATAGTATCCATTCTGCTCAAAATTTCCTCTACAAGATCATTGAAGAGTTTCAATTATGTGATAAATTAAATGGCGTTTCCCAGGCGAAAACAAACTGTTCCAAGTTTTCTTCAGGTATCTGTCTAGGAGCATGCATCCAAAAAGAGGAAGCCTCATCGTACAATGATAGGGTTACCTTGGCATTGGAAACCTATTCCATTGTCAACAAGAATATGATTCTAATTGACAAAGGCCGGGAGCTTGGTGAAAAAAGCGGAATTCTAATAAAAAATGGCATTTTTAAGGGTTTGGGATTTTTTGATTTAAATTATCAAATCAATAAGATTCATATAATGGAAAACATCATTACCCCTATGGAAGACAATGCCAACACCACCTTTCTCATTGAATCACATCTTAGAAAAGGAAAAGTTGCTAAAATTGTTACCTTGTAACCTGAACCATTAATTGGTGAACTTTTATTATTTTTACTAAAAAGCAACCTTTTGAGCCACCAACCCAACCTTTCCAAAAACTGGAAGAAAAAGATCCATGAAGTAATTTATGGGACCCATACCCCCGCAGGGAAACTTTTCGATATCATCTTATTAATAGTTATCGTTTACAGTGTTATCATTGTGATGTTGGAAAGTGTTCCATGGATAGACAAAAACTATCACACCTTCCTAAATATATCGGAATGGACGGTCACCATCCTTTTCACATTGGAATACATTTTAAGGATCATTAGTATACGGAAACCAAAAACCTATATTTTCAGTTTTTTCGGTGCCGTTGATTTATTATCTACACTACCAAAATATCTATCCCTATTTTTAGTTGGATCCCAATACCTCACTGCATTTAGATTATTGCGCCTTTTAAGGGTATTTAGAATCCTTAAACTCGCCCGTTTTGTAGGTGCATCCAACAATCTTGCGAGGGCCTTGAGTGCCAGTAAGACCAAAATATTGGTTTTTGTGTTTTTCATAATTGTAGTCTCTGTATTATTGGGTACCGTCATGTATATCATAGAAGGCCCTGAACATGGATTCAACAGCATTCCACATAGTGTCTACTGGACGATTGTAACTTTGACGACTGTTGGTTACGGAGATATTTCACCGCAAACGCCTTTGGGACAGTTTCTTGCCAGTCTTATTATGATCATTGGATATGGTATCATTGCAGTTCCGACAGGAATAGTATCTGCAGAATACACCAGTGAAATGAACAAAGGAAATTCTATCGACAAAGGACGGGCATGTACAACTTGCGGTACGGATATTTTAGAAAAAGATGCAAAATTCTGCAGGATCTGTGGCACCAACTTAAGTGATGATTAATGGATGACAAATGGCTTATTTCCATTGTAGGACCAACTGGGATAGGTAAAACTTCTTTGGCCATTAAACTGGCCCAGTATTTTAAAACAGACATTATATCAGCTGATTCAAGGCAGTTTTTTAAAGAAATGGCAATTGGCACCGCTGTTCCCTCATCAGAAGAACTAGCAGCCGCAAAACATTATTTCATCCAAAACATTAGCATTTTTGATGATTATTCGGTAGGAGATTTTGAAAGGGATGCAATTTCATTGCTCCATAAATTGTTCCAAGAAAGGGATATTGTGATCATGGTTGGCGGCAGCGGACTTTATATAGATGCCATAACCAAAGGTCTGGATAAATTTCCAGAAGTTGACCCTAACATTAGGGCGCAATTAAATAAGCTAATGGAAGATGAAGGTATTTCCGTCTTACAAAAAAAACTGTCCGATCTGGATTCAGATTATTACGCTAAGGTTGATATCGAGAATCCCCACCGATTAATCCGTGCCCTTGAAATATGCCTTGGGACCGGAAAACCCTTTTCCTCCTTTTTAAACCAGGATAAGGTTCAACGGGAATTTAAGACCCTTAGTTTGGGCATAGATGCGGAACGTTCCCTCATCTATGATCGTATCAATCAAAGGGTAGATAAAATGGTAGCGGCAGGCTTGTTGGAAGAGGCTAGGTCCCTTGAGCTGCACAAATCGCTCAATGCCCTTCAAACAGTAGGATATAAGGAACTTTTTAAGTGTTTTGAAGGTGATTGGCCCTTGGATTTCGCCATCTCCGAAATTAAAAAGAATACCCGAAGGTTTGCAAAAAGGCAACTGACATGGTTTAAGAAAAATGAAGACATTATTTGGGTAAATTACCAAACTGACATCCAAACCGTAATCGAGAAAATTAATCAAAAAATAAAACCATAATCGTGGGAGAAGCTTCTAAACATATTCTTTTTATAATGGGCGTTTCAGGTTGCGGTAAATCAACAATAGGGCAATTATTGGCTGAAGCCCTGGATTATCCTTTTTTTGACGGGGATGATTTCCATCCCGAGGCTAACATAAAAAAAATGACTGCCGGCATGCCCTTAACGGACGAAGACCGATACGCATGGTTGCTGGCCTTAAATGAACTGGCCAAAAATAATAAAAAAAAAGGAGCGGTAATAGCATGTTCCGCCTTAAAGGAAAATTATAGAGCCCTCCTTCAAAAAGGTATTGACAACGGCGTTGATTTTATATATTTAAAAGGTTCCTTTCAAGAAGTCCTCGAAAGGCTGCAACAAAGAAAGGATCACTATATGCCCGTAGAATTGTTACGGTCTCAATTTGAGACCCTGTCCCCACCAAAAAATGCTATAGTCGTTGCAATTAGCCAGCCTCCAGAAATAATAGTCAATTCAATTTTAACCACCCTAGAAAGTAGAGATATAAACTAATTTTCGAACAGCCCAACCCGCGTAAAAATGATAGAAACCCAATTAATATTATCAGTCATCCTCGGGATAGCCGTGCTCCTATTCTTAATCTTAAGATTAAAGATCAATGCCTTTATAGCCCTTTTAATTGGTAGTATTCTTGTTGGAATCTCCGCTGGCCTAGATGCCGAGCAGATCATTAATACTGTGCAGGAAGGCATGGGGAACACCTTAGGGTTTGTGGCTACAGTGGTGGGCCTAGGTGCCATGTTTGGTGCGATTTTAGAATATTCAGGAGGCGCCAAAACCATCGCCAACTTTATGATTGCCAAATTTGGGGTTCAAAAAGCACCATTGGCCATGGTCATTTCTGGGTTTGTCATAGCTATCCCTGTATTTTTTGATGTGGCCTTCATCATTTTGGTGCCCATGATATATGCATTGCAGAGAAAGACTGGTAAATCCTTACTATTATATGCCATTCCCCTACTCGCAGGTTTGGCCATTACCCATGCGTTTATCCCTCCTACCCCCGGACCAATCGCTGTGGCGAACATCTTAGGTGCAGAATTGGGTTGGGTGATTGTAATTGGATTTCTTGTGGGAATCCCTACGGCACTTACAAGTGGACTTCTATTTGGCAAGTTCATCGCAAAGAAGATTCATGTGGAGGCACCTAAAGAAATTGAAAAAAGAGAACAAACAGATCTTCCCCATATAGGGATTACCCTTTGGATCATATGTGTTCCCATTTTTTTAATCTTGTTAAATACCGTTTTGAACAGTGATTTGGTAGCACTTGAGAACAAGACTTTAATAAACATTATCACTTTATTGGGCCATCCCTTTACTGCCCTCATAATTGCCAATATCCTTGCATGGTACTTTTTTGGGATCAAAAGGGGGTATAGCAAGGAAAAATTATTTAAAATCACCACCAAATCACTGGAACCTGCTGGGACCATAATCCTTTTAACAGGTGCTGGAGGTGTCTTCAAACAAGTCCTCACCAATACAGGGGCCGGGGAATTATTGGCAACCTCCTTAAGCGAAGCCGGTATCCCATTATTGGCATTTGCCTTTATTAGCGCTGCCATTGTAAGAATCATACAAGGGTCATCTACAGTGGCAATGATCACTGCTGCTGGATTGGTAGCACCTTTAATGACCAATGCCACCTTAAGTGGTCCCCAATTGGGCTGTATGGTCATCGCAATAGCTTCTGGGGCTAGTATCTTCTCCCATGTCAACGATAGTGGGTTTTGGTTGGTAGGTCAATATCTCGGAATCACCGAAAAAGAAACGTTTAGGTCTTGGACCGTTATGACTACCATTCTGGCCTTCACAGGATTCATAAGTGTAACTATAATCAGCCAATTCGTGTAAAAAAAAACCGTTCAGAATCCTGAACGGTTTTTATAATGCACGTGATATTGGCATCTATTCTTCGGCCTTTATAACTAACCTAAAGCCTTCACCATGGATGTTCAATATTTCAACATTCTCATCTCTCTTAAGGTATTTTCTCAGTTTAGCGATATACACATCCATACTTCTTGAGGTAAAATAGTTATCATCCCTCCAGATTTTGGTAAGGGCCAATTCCCTTGGCATAAGATCGTTTTCGTGTAGGGCCAACAAACGCAACAGTTCATTTTCCTTAGGTGAAAGTTTTATAGCCTCTTCATCCTTGTATTTTAAAAATCTAAGTTTGGAATTCAATTGGAACCCACCGATGGTAAACTCGAATTTTTTACTGTCGGCAAGTCCATTGGATGCTTTTCTTTGCAAAATGGCCTTAAGCTTCATAAGCAATACTTCAGAATCGAAAGGTTTGTTTAGATAGTCATCGGCGCCTGCCTTATATCCTTTTAGAACATCCTCTTTCATGGTTTTTGCAGTAAGGAAAACAATAGGCACATGCTCATTCTTTTCCCTAATTTCCTTGGCCAAGGTAAAACCATCTTTATAAGGCATCATGACATCTAGGATACAAACATCAAAATTATCTTTTTTAAATTTTTCAAATCCTTCCATACCATTTTTTGCCAAGACAACATCAAAGTCGTTCATGGTCAAATAATCTTTAAGTACAATCCCAAAATTTGGATCATCTTCAACCAAAAGTATTTTCTTATTCGCTGTTTCCATAGTTGTTTTTTAAATTAAAGGTAGTTTTATATAGAAAGTACTGCCTTTACCTCTTTCACTTTCTGCATAGACCTCACCTTGGTGATCTTCTACTATTCTTTTTACATAGGCTAACCCAAGGCCGTGGCCTTTTACGTTGTGTATATCCCCCGTATGTTCCCTATAAAATTTTTCAAAAACTTTTTTAAGAACCACTTTGCTCATTCCTGAACCTTGGTCCTGAATTTTTATAACTATATAATTTTTTGCCAACTCCGTAAATACGTCAATTTTTGGCGCATCCGGTGAATACTTAATGGCATTGTCCAAGATATTTACAATGACATTGGTAAAGTGCATGTCGTTTGCCAAAATGTCGGACCTCTCGGCATCTAGATGTGTTTTTATATAACCGCCTCTATCGCCTACAATAAGTTCGACATGGGCAATGGCATCATCAATAATTTCATGGGCATCGATCCTGTCCTTCCTGATATCCATCTGGTTTTTTTCCAGTTTGGATATCCGCAACACATTCTCTACCTGGGCATGCATCCTTTTATTTTCATCCCTTATCATCTGAAGGTAACGCATTACCTTCTCCTTATCATCTATGACCTTTGGATTTTTGATCGCCTCAACTGCCAAATTAATGGTGGCAATGGGCGTCTTGAATTCATGGGTCATATTATTGATAAAATCGGACTTGATCTCAGAGATCTGTTTTTGTTTTATCAATTGATAGATGGCACTTGAATAGGCCACTACTATGACCAAGGTAAACACCAATGATAATATCGCCATTCCAAGAATTGAACTGATCAAGAACTTCTTCTTTTTTGGAAATGATATTAAAAGTGAAAAATCCGTTGCACCCTCACTATCTCCAAATATGGGTGCCTCGTACAATGTACTGCCCACAAATTTAAATTTCCTTGACCTTATTTTCGTGGGAAGCCCTTTGCTATAAACACCGTATTCATAGTCAATATCTATTCCACGGTTGTGAAGCTCCCTATCCAAAATTAATTCTATTTCTTGCTTGGAAACCCTTTTATGTATGGGAACCGTTTTGGCATATTCCCTAAAAACATCATCAAATTGAGCCTTTTCAATAGAGGAAAGTCCTCCAATCTTTTCTAAGGTTTGAACTGGACTTAATTTGAATCCCTTCCCATCCAGACCATAGTCTTCCTTGAATATCGTTTTTGTACGTTTACTTGTAAAATTTTTCAAGGTCGTGCTATCTGTACCTATGTCATTGTCAAAGAACGTGGATGCAACATTATAATCTTCTTCCAATATTCCGTGGGAATAAAAGAGCACTTCATTTGAATTGACATCCCTATCTACAAAAAAGAAATTCCTAAAGTGTGAATCCTTAGGTTTTCCAAGACTGTCCTTTAGGTTTACATACCTATCCGAGTAGTCCTTTATCTCTCTATCCTCTATCTTCTCCGTCGCCTTGGTTAAAACCTCAGAAACCGCATTTGAAAACTGCTCCTCTTTATCATCAACTGATTTCTTTATCCAATATCCTTGGACAAAAATAATGCCCACAAGGGACAGGCTCATCAGGATAACAAGGAGTACGAATAACTTCTTGTTCATTAGCGTAAAATTAGAAATTTAACATTTAGTGGATTGTACGTTTAACCTAACCTTAACAAAAATGTTAAAATTTATTCGTTCAGACTTATTCCTTAAGAAATATTTGGTGAATTTCCTGTACTTTTTTCTTGGTTTCCTCCAAGTCTATATTATTGATAACATAAGTGGCAAGTGCCATCTTATGAACTTCATCCCATTGGTTATCCATTCTGGACAATACTTGTTGTTTCTCAGATTTATCGCGTTCCATGACCCGTGCAAGCCTCGTATCTTTAGGGGCTGTAACCAAAACAACAGCGTCGTATCTATCCTGCATGCCATTTTCAAAAATAATGGCAGCTTCTTGTATTATATAAGGGTAATCCTGCTTTTTGACCCACGACTCGAAATGTTCCTTAACGGCCGGATGTACAATAGCATTTAATTGATTTAATACCTCTTTATCCGAAAAAACCTTTTTAGCT
>JBLGAT010000037.1:0-25678 GCA_047612485.1 Psychroserpens sp. | reverse complement strand
ACTTGTTGTTCGTTAGTATTATCTGTTTTGGACTTTTGGCGGTGTTCTATGTTTTACAAAAATATTATTCGCGCATCCTCCAATGGGCCTTGCAAAATAAACTACTCTTTTTAATGGTTCCAACCACTGTTTTGGTGTTCGGGATATTAATTATGAGAAATACGGGTAAGGAATTTATGCCTGCCCTTAATGAAGGCACGTTTCTTTTAATGCCTACCTCTCTTCCCCATTCTGGAGTAGCCGAAAATAAACGTGTACTCCAACAATTGGATATGGCCGTGGCCAGTATTCCAGAGATTGAAACGGTAGTGGGGAAGGCAGGACGGACGGAATCCGCCTTGGATCCGGCTCCGTTATCCATGTATGAAAACATCATTCAATATAAATCAGAATTTATGTTGAACAAGGATGGGAAGCCTCAACGATTTGAGGTTAACGAAGCAGGGCATTTCCGATTGAAAAATGAGACCTATTTTATAAATCCCAATACGGATGCGTCTAATGATTTTGAGTTTTCCGAGGTTTCTTATGAAGATTTGATTCCGGATAAAGGTGGAGAATATTATAGAAATTGGCGTCCTGAAATTAAATCCCCGGATGATATTTGGAACGAAATTGTTCGCGTGACCCGATTACCAGGGGTTACTTCCGCTCCAAAACTTCAACCGATTGAAACACGGTTGGTGATGCTCCAAACTGGGATGCGCGCACCCATGGGAATAAAAGTAAAGGGCCAGGATTTAAAACAAATAGAGGCTTTTGGCCTGCAATTGGAAACTATACTTAAGGAGGCCGATGGAGTAAAGGATGAGGCCGTTTTTGCGGATAGGATTGTTGGAAAACCTTATTTATTGATCGATATCAATAGAGAGCGGTTGGCTCGCTACGGACTTTTAATTGAGGATGTACAGCGGGTACTTGAAGTAGCCATTGGAGGTATGACGCTTACCCAGACTGTGGAAGGCAGGGAGCGCTACGGGGTACGTGTTCGATATCCAAGGGAATTGCGTGAGAATCCAGAAGATTTAAAAAACATCTATGTTCCTATTGCCAATGGCAGTTCCGTCCCGTTGAGTGAATTGGTAACCATCCGTTATGAAAAAGGACCACAGGTCATCAAAAGCGAGGATACCTTCCTTGTAGGATATGTGCTATTCGACAAATTGGACGGCTATGCGGAAGTCAGTGTGGTGGAAAATGCACAAGCCCAGATACAACAAAAAATCGATAAGGGAGAATTGGTGGTTCCAAAGGGCATCAGTTATAAATTTACCGGCACTTATGAGAATCAATTAAGAGCCGAAAAAACGCTATCCATGGTAGTGCCCTTGGCATTGTTGACCATTTTTCTAATCCTTTATTTTCAATTCCGTTCTGTAAGTACCTCTTTAATGGTCTTTACAGGGATCACTGTAGCTTTTGCAGGAGGATTTATCATGCTTTGGTTGTTTGGCCAAGATTGGTTTTTCAATTTCAATTTTTTCGGTGAAAACATGCGGGAACTTTTCAATATGAAGACCATCAATCTTAGTGTTGCAGTATGGGTAGGATTCATTGCCCTTTTTGGTATCGCTACGGATGACGGTGTTGTTATGGCTACCTATTTGACCCAAACCTTCGACAGGGAGAAGCCTTCCACTATCAAGGAAATAAGGTCTGCCACCTTGGAGGCTGCCCAAAAACGAATTCGCCCGTGTTTAATGACCACCGTTACCACCATTCTCGCGCTCTTACCTATATTGACCTCCACGGGTAAGGGAAGTGATATTATGATTCCTATGGCAATACCCATTTTTGGAGGGATGCTAATTGACGTAACTTCTTATTTTATTGTACCTGTACTATATAGTTGGCGACAGGAATTTTCCAATGGAAACACAGCCAAGATGATTCAAAACGAAGTAAAAAAATTGGTGTAATGGAACATACATATAAATATAAAATGGCACATAACTTACTTGTGTTTTTGGCTTTGCTTTTTGTGCTAATGACACAAGGGCAAGGATTGGATGCTTACCTTGAACAGGCTGAAACAAATAATCCTGAAGTACAGGCTTTTGAGGGGAAGTATAATATCTCAAAGGAAAAAGTTTCAGAAGTGAATTCCCTTCCAAATACGGAAGTTAGTGCAGGATATTTTGTAAGCGAGCCCGAAACAAGAACCGGTGCACAAAAGGCCAGATTTTCCATTAAGCAGATGTTACCTTGGTTCGGAACCATTACAGCAAGGGAAAACTATGCTGCTTCTTTATCAGAAGTAGATTATTTGGACATAGTTATCACCAAACGTAAACTTCGACTTTCTGTTTCCGAATCCTATTACAAATTATATGGGATCAAGGAAAAGCAAAAGGTGCTCCAAGAAAACATTGAGCTTCTCAAAACGTATGAAACATTGGCTCTGACTTCCTTGGAAGTTGGTAATGCGTCTGTTGTAGATATACTTCGACTACAAATCCGCCAAAATGAGTTAGAGGAACAAAAAGCAGTTTTGGGGAAAGAATATACTTCAGAACAAACCTTCTTTAACAAGTTGATGAACAGGAATGGCAATGCTGGCATTGTTGTTATAGATTCTTTAGCGCTTTTTTTGCAAAAAGAAGAAACTAAAAAAACAGAGATAAGTGTTCATCCTGAATTGGAAAAATATGATCGGTTATTCGAATCTATACAGCAATTAGAACTCTTAAATCAAAAGGATGCCAATCCAAATCTAGGATTTGGGTTAGATTATATCCCTGTTGCAGAACGTTCCGATATGGTTTTCAGTGATAATGGAAAAGATATTGTAATGCCTATGATCTCCTTATCCATTCCAATTTTCAATAATGGATACAAGTCTAAAACTATTCAGAACCAAATGAAGTTACAAATAATTTCAGCGGAGAGATTGGATCGTAAAAATAAATTAGAAGCTTTGTTTAATGCTGCGGAAAACAATCGGGAATCCCAAAGAATCAAATACAATACACAGATAGAGAATTTAAATCAGGCTAGGGACGCTGAGGAAATCCTTATTAAAAACTATGAAACCGGTACCATTGATTTTAACGATGTACTGGATATTCAGGAACTTCAATTAAAGTTCCAAATGAAACAGGTAGAGGCGATAACCAATTTTTATATCCAGTCGGCCTACGTTAATTATTTATCGAATTAATGGGAGCTAGTATTGAAAAACAATCAGGAATCAAATAGTATTAAGATGAGAGTAAACACAAACACAAACATGAACAATAAAAATAAAAAATCGATGATAAAAAATAGAATCTTAGGACTTGTAGTTATGGCCGTATTATTGGTTTCCTCATGTGGGGAAGCGAATAAAAAAAGTGTTCAAGAGAACAAGGCATCAAAAGAGGAGATAATTTCCAATACCCCTAATAAGGACATGGCACAAGTCACTTTTAAAAATAACAATACCAACATTCTTTTTGAAGGGTATCTGAAAATAAAGAAGGCATTGATACAATCCAATGCCGCCACTGTACAAATGGAGGCAGGAAAGATTTTGGCAACTATGGAATATAGTAACAATGATTTAAAAACCATCACCCAAGATCTTGTGGATACTGATAATTTGGAAGAACAGAGGCAACTGTTTTCTAATTTTACTACAGCTATGGAAGTCGTATTGAAAGCAGATTTAAACAATGGAACCATATACAAGCAGTTCTGTCCTATGGCCTTTAGTAACAAAGGGGGATATTGGTTTTCAGAGGTCTCAGAAATTCGTAATCCATATTATGGGGAAATGATGCTGACCTGTGGTACAGTGAAAGAAACGATACAGCAGTAATGATGCTATACCAAAGGGAGTATCTTTGGTGTAGGACTTTAAAAAGATAAAAATTTAGAAATATTAATTGGGATATGAAACATACTTATCACATAAATGGAATGACCTGTAATGGATGCCGTAGTCATGTTGAAAACACCTTACAAAAGGTTGAAGGTGTTGTTCATGCAACTGTGGATCTGGAAAAATCCGAGGCCGAGATAGAGATGCAAGCCCATATTCCAATTGATACTTTTAAAAAAGCACTGGAGAATGCTGGCGGTCATTATACGATTCATTTGCCAGGCGAATCAGTAGCTTCGAATATGGATAAAGTTAAGGAGCCAAAGGGAATGGGTACTGGCACCTATTATTGTCCCATGCATTGTGAGGGAGATAAAACATATGACAAACCTGGAGATTGTCCCGTATGTGGAATGGATTTGGTGGAAGAGCAACGAATGGGGGCAACAGCGATACAATATACCTGTCCGATGCATCCAGAGGTGGTCAAAGATGGCCTAGGCGCATGTCCTATTTGTGGGATGGATCTAGTGCCAATGAAACCGGATTTATCAGCGGAAGAAAAGAACTATAAGAAATTATTGAAAAAGTTTTGGTTGTCCGTTGCTTTCACTTTACCTATATTTTTGATCGCCATGTCCGAAATGGTTCCCAATAATCCTTTGTACGATGTTTTGGAACTTAAATATTGGAATTGGATACAATTTGCCCTATCCATCCCCGTGGTATTTTATGCCACCTGGATGTTTTTTGAAAGAGCTTACCGCTCCATACTTACCTGGAACCTGAATATGTTTACCCTCATAGGTGTTGGGGCAGGGGTGGCATGGTTCTTCAGTGTGTTTGGCTTGATTTTCCCGGATTTTTTTCCAGATCAATTCAAGACCGAAGCAGGGACCGTACATATCTATTTTGAAGCCGCAACGGTCATTTTAACATTGGTATTGCTTGGTCAGGTTTTGGAGGCCCGTGCCCATAGTAAAACCAATTCTGCAGTTAAGGAATTGTTGAAATTGGCTCCTAATAAGGCTATTCGTGTGGTAAATGGTAAAGAAGAAGAAATTAGTATCGATGATATTGCGTTAGGTGATATTCTTAGGGTAAAGCCCGGTGATAAAATTCCGGTGGACGGATCATTAACGGAAGGTCGTACCACAGTAGATGAATCCATGATTACAGGGGAGCCCCTTCCTGTGGACAAAGAAATGGGCGATTCTTTAAGCAGTGGGACAATCAATGGGAATCAAACTTTTTTGATGAAGGCAGAAAAAATAGGGTCAGATACATTATTGGCCCAAATTATTCAGATGGTGAATAATGCAAGTCGAAGTAAGGCGCCTATACAAAAGTTGGCAGATACCGTGTCGGGTTATTTTGTGCCAGTGGTTGTTCTTATCTCGTTGATCACTTTTGTAATCTGGTCAGTATGGGGACCAGAACCGGCTTATGTATACGGCTTGGTCAATGCCATTGCGGTTTTGATTATTGCTTGTCCCTGTGCCTTAGGATTGGCTACACCAATGTCGGTTATGGTAGGAGTTGGAAAAGGAGCCCAGAACGGAGTACTTATAAAAAATGCAGAGGCCTTGGAAAAAATGGCTAAGGTGAACACCTTGATTGTGGATAAGACGGGTACCTTAACAGAAGGCAAACCTACGGTAGAAACCGTTGGCACATCAAGCGACAACTTTACTAATATAGAAGTGCTTCAATATATTATTTCTTTAAATCAATTTAGTGAACATCCTTTAGCAGAGGCTACAGTTGCTTATGGAAAGGAACAAGGAGTGGAATCCCTTAAACCGGAAGACTTTAACGCAGTGACCGGAAAAGGTGTGGAAGGAATCGTTAATGGTAAAAAGGTGACTTTGGGCAATGATAAAATGATGGAGCATGCTGGAGCGGTGATTCCCCAGGACATGAGGGATGAAGCCAAATCCTATCAAAAGCAGGGAAAAACTGTTTCTTTTCTTTCCATAGATGAACAAGGTGTTGGTTACATTGTAATTGGCGATAAAATCAAACAAACCAGTGCCAGGGCAATCAAAGAATTACAGGACAAAGGCATAAATGTTATTATGCTAACTGGAGATAATCACGAAACGGCCCAGGCAGTAGCAGCTGAATTGAACTTGGCAGATTTTAAAGCTTCAATGCTTCCGGAGGATAAATTGAAAGAAGTGGAAAGGCTTCAAAAAAATGGCAAAGTGGTGGCCATGGCCGGAGATGGGATCAACGATGCCCCCGCTTTGGCCAAAAGTGACGTAGGTATAGCCATGGGTACGGGAACGGACGTCGCCATAGAGAGTGCAGCCATTACGTTGGTAAAAGGTGATTTAAACGGAATAGTCAAAGCAAGAAACCTTAGCCAAAAGGTTATGGGCAACATTAAGCAAAATTTATTTTTTGCCCTTATCTATAATACCTTGGGGGTACCTATCGCGGCAGGAATATTATTTCCGGTTTTTGGGATTTTATTATCACCAATGTTAGCAGCGGCGGCCATGAGCTTTAGCTCTGTATCGGTTATTGCCAATGCCTTGCGCTTACGATCAACAAACATTAATTAAATATAACTATGAAGTATTTTTATTACATTTTTTTAGCTTTTCTGGTGTTTTCGTGTAAAGAAAACAAGCAAAATGAACCCAATGATCCAACACCGGTGCACTCCGAACATGGAACTACCATGGAGGATGCAGGGGACAGCACCAAAAAAAAGTCACTTAGTCCACATACTTCTTCCATGGTCATGATAGGGGAGGCCCATATCCACATTGACTATTCTTCACCTGGGGTAAGGGACCGAATCATCTTTGGGGGGTTATTGCCTTATAATGCTGTTTGGCAGACTGGAGCACATATGGCAACTTGGATAGAGACGAACAAGGATCTTGAATTTTATGGACAGTTGTTAAAGGCGGGAAAATATGGATTCTTTACGATTCCAGGTAAAGATGAATGGACCATAATTTTTAATTCCAATTGGGATCAACATGGGAAGGATGAATACAATGAAACCGAAGATATCCTACGTTTTAAGGTAACACCTGAAATCACGGACAATTTTAAAGAACATTTAGAATACCAAATAACCAAAACCAATAATTCAGAAGGAAACATCTCTCTTGCTTGGGAGAAAGTCAACGTAAGTTTTCCTTTTAAAATTAAACTTTAATAAAAGAAATGATAAAAAGAAAAACAGCAGCCAAAATTAGAAAGACCCACCGTTATTTAGGACTCTTTATAGGGGTTCAATTTTTAATGTGGACCATCAGTGGGATGTATTTCAGTTGGACGGATCTTGATGAGATCCATGGAGATCAATTTCATAATGAGGAAATGAATCACAAAATGTTCGCCAATTTATTAAGTCCTACTGCTATCCCCAATACATCGGAAATTATGTCCTTGGAATTATTGGATATTGCCGATGTCCCTTATTATTTAATAAACCATTCGAAATTGGTAAATGCCCAGACCGGTGTTTTGAAAAATGAAATTACCGAAGAGGAAGCTTTAAAAGTGGCCAAGAAGAATATGCTGACTGGAATGAACGTATTGGGAATTGAAAGGATCACAGAGACGGGAAAGCATCATGAATACAGGGGAGGTCCACTCCCGGCTTATGTCATATCCTATAGTACACCTGAAAACATAAAGGCTTATGTGTCCGTGGCAGATGGCAAGTTCAAAATGCTTAGACATAGGGATTGGCGTTGGTTCGATTTTTTGTGGATGACACATACCATGGATTATCAGGGCAGGGACGATTTTAACAATATTATTTTAAGGGCCTTCTCATTAATGGGTTTGATTACCGTATTTAGTGGGTTTACCCTTTGGTTTGTGACCTCTCCCACTATAAGGAAATTAAAAAAACGAGATTAATTATTACTGACTATTTAAATTCAAAAAAAATGGAACATAGCAATGAAATGAAACAAAATAGCTACACCAAATTCTTCTTGATGTTTTGTTGTTAAAAGCGATGATGGCCCATCATTCTATTGCTATTCTGACCAGCAACCGTACGGACATCAAGGATGCCGAAGTAAAGAAACTGGCGGAGGATATAAGTAAGGCAAAGGAAAGAGAAATAATCGAAATGAATTTGATGATTAAAAAGGTGGAGAATAAATAATTTACGAATTTAATTATATGTTATGAATAGAAAGGTGTTATACTTAGGTATTGCTGTCATTATAGGATTACTTGCCGGATACCTAATTTTTGGGGGCAATTCCGCTGATGCTACAACGCAGGAACACGACCATACCGCAGAGGTGGCAAGTGGCGAGATGTGGACCTGTTCCATGCACCCACAAATTATGCAATCGGAACCAGGGGATTGTCCAATTTGCGGGATGGATCTGATCCCCACCGAATCTGGGGCGGATGGACTCGACATCAATGCATTTAAAATGACCAAAAATGCAATGGCCTTGGCCAATATTAAAACATTGGTTGTAGGCAATGGGGTCACAAAAGAGGGTACTCTTAAGCTCTCTGGTAAAATAGTTGAAAACGAAGAAATCAACGCTACACAGGCTGCCTACTTTGGTGGTCGTATAGAGAAACTGAATGTAAATTTTGAAGGAGAGGAAATTAAGAAGGGCCAACAATTGGCAACCATCTATTCCCCAGAGCTGGTTTCTGCCCAACAAGAACTTCTCACTGCTACGGGTCTAAAGGAAACCCAGCCCTTATTGTACAAAGCTGTGCGTAATAAACTAAAATTATGGAAACTATCAGAAAATCAGATTGATCAGATTGAGGCTAGTGGGAAGGTGATCGAAAAATTTCCAGTGTATGCCAATACCTCCGGTACGGTTTCTAAAATAATGGTAGAAGAGGGCGATTATATAAAACAAGGAATGCCCCTGTTTACTATTGCAAATTTGAGCTCAGTCTGGGCTGTTTTCGATTCTTATGAAAATCAGGTGGGCATCCTCAAAAAAAATCAGGCAATAGGCATTGAGGCCAATGCCTATCCCAACACAAACTTCAAGGCTGTCATATCTTTTATAGATCCAATGTTGAACCCTTCAAAACGCACGGTACAGGTAAGGGCCGTATTACAAAATAAAGAGGGCCTGCTCAAACCTGGAATGTTTGTGACCGGGATGGTTGAATTGGCCTTCGAGAAAATGGACGATCAGCTTATTATCCCTGAAAGTGCTGTTTTATGGACAGGGGAAAGATCCGTAGTCTATGTAAAAACAAATAGTGAGGAACCTATTTTTGAAATGCGGGAGGTGCGTCTGGGAAATTCCAATACGAATGGCTACTCCGTGTTGGAGGGCCTTGAAAATGGAACTGAAATTGTAGTCAATGGTACTTTTACCGTTGATGCCGCAGCCCAGCTCAAAGGAAAAAAATCCATGATGAACAAGGAAGGAGGAAGGACCACGACCGGACATGAAGGCCATACGGGAATGACGACAGATGCGGCTGGTTCTAACATGAACATGGAAATGAAGCTTCCAAAATCTGCGCAAAAAGAATTTTTGAACGTTTTGGACCTTTATATGCAATTAAAGGATGCCTTAGTGGAGGCAAATGTGGAAAAGGCAAGTAAAGCATCTATAGCAGCTCTAAAAAGCCTTAAAAAGATAAAGACTGCCGATCTCGATGTAATGGGTAATGCACACTTCTCAAAAATAGGCGAGATGTTCACTGCTATTTCAAACAATAGCGATCTAGTTAATCAACGGGAACATTTTATAATCCTTTCGGAAAATGTAATTGCAATAAGTACAAATTTAGAGGAAGTGCCAAGTCCAATATTTGTGCAAAACTGCCCAATGGCAAATAAGAACAAAGGAGCCAATTGGTTGAGTTGGAACAAAGAAATAAGGAACCCGTATTATGGGGAGGCTATGATGAATTGTGGGGAAGTTAAACAGGTGATTTCAAAATAAAATAAGTAGCAAATCCATAGCCATAAAATCTGATAAAATATATGGAAAAACCATAAAGGCATGCATATAATATAAAATGCCCTTCCATTAATTAATCGAAAAAAATTGATTTATTTATGATCTTTAAGGAGGGAAGAAACCACCTGAAGTTGGTTGATATCTCACTATGGTTACCCCATCTATAGATATGTCTAATTTTATTTTACACAAGTCTTCTACTTGAACTATTTATTTTTCCTTTAACTTAAAATTCATAAAAATGAAATCGATAAAATTTATTAGTATGTTGCTTATTACGTTGTCAATAACAACGTCTTACGCACAAAGAAAAAATGAAAAATCCGAAAACGTAAAAATCCTCGGGAATTGTGATATGTGCAAAAGCACAATAGAAAAGGCTGGTACTATAGGAAACGAAGCCAAGGTTGATTGGGACAAGAACACCAAAATTGCTATGCTTACCTACGATAGCCTTAAAACTTCCAAGGAAGACATCCTTAAACGTATAGCCTTGGCAGGTTATGATAGCGAAAGCTTTTTAGCGCCAGACGACACCTACTTAAATTTGCCAAGTTGTTGCCAATATGAAAGAGCCGATCAAGTATCCGCCAAAATGGATGAGCCAAAATCAGAGATGGCATTTATGGATCATTCGGAACATTCAAATAGTATAATCGAAGTCCAGGAAACAAATCCACTTTCAGGAGTTTACGACAGTTATTTTGCGGTCAAGGACGCCTTGGTTAAAACAGATGGGGTATTGGCTTCCACAAACGCTAAAACGCTTTTAAATGCCATTAATGAAGTAAAAATGGATCAACTTTCAATGGGTGTCCATATGGTATGGATGAAAGTTTTTAAAAATTTGAAAGAGGATGCAGCACATATCGCGGACACAAAAGTTATAAGCCAACAAAGAAGTCACTTTGACTCACTTTCCAAAAGCATATATGAAGTATTGAAAGTTTCAAAACAAGAAATACCAACGTACTACCAATTTTGTCCGATGGCTAATAATGGAAAGGGAGCCAATTGGTTGAGCAAGGAGGAAACCATAAAAAATCCATATTACGGGTCACAAATGATGAGCTGTGGTAAAACGGTTGAAACAATTGAGGAATAAGAAAATGAACAAAAAATTCAAATGGCTGATTGTATGCATAGGAATGCTATCAACACCAAGTATAATTGCCCAAAATATTGTTCGTTATGATTTAACTGTTACCGATACCATCGTCAATTATTCCGGTAAGGAAAAAAGGGCGATTGCAGTAAACGGTTTAATTCCTATGCCAACACTTACCTTTACCGAAGGTGACATTGCCGAAATTGTGGTTCACAATAAATTAAAAGAAAGCACCTCGTTACATTGGCACGGTCTTTATTTGCCAAATAAAGAAGACGGTGTTCCCTTCCTTACACAAATGCCAATTGAACCCAATGAAACCTTTACGTATCGCTTTCCTATTATTCAAAACGGAACACATTGGTATCATAGCCACAGTGGATTACAAGAGCAGATAGGAATGTATGGTTCACTGATATTATTGAAAAAAAAGGACGATTCAACTTTTCGAAAGGGGATAGACGATTTGCCTGAAGTGCCTATTATTTTAAGCGAATGGACAGATATAAACCCTGAAAATGTTCACCGTATGTTGCATAATGCAAATGATTGGTCCGCCATAAAAAAAGGAACTGTTCAAAGCTATTCGGAGGCTATAAAAGCAGGTCATTTTAAAACCAAATTAGGGAATGAATGGAAAAGAATGTTGGCGATGGACGTTAGTGACGTGTATTATGACAAATTCTTAATTAATGGGCAAAATGAAAGTAAACTTGCCCAATTCAAAGCCGGTGAAAAAGTCCGCTTACGGATTTCAAATGGTGGTGCTTCCTCTTATTTTTGGTTAAACTATGCTGGCGGTAAAATGACAGTCGTTGCCAATGATGGAAATGATGTTGAACCCATAGAGGTGGATCGATTGATCATTGGGGTGTCTGAAACCTACGATGTTGTTGTTTCAATTCCCAATGAAAATACGGCCTATGAATTTTTGGCAACTCCAGAAGATCGTACAAAATCAGCTTCAATTTATTTAGGTGAGGGTATAATACAGCTTAAAAGTAGAATGCCAAAACTTAAATATTTTGAAGGAATGAAGATGATGAACGATATGATGAATATGGATGGGAGCATGGATGATATGGGAATGGATATGTCGTTGCAAAAAATGGATATGAATACGGTTATGTATCCAGAAATAAGCGGAGATCCAGATATGAAAATGGATGAAATGCAGACGGACGAAAAAATGGATCATTCCAAACATTCAGCTAACACAGCTCAAGATTTTGTCACCTTAAATTATGGAATGTTAAAAGCACCCTATCCCACTACCTTACCCAAAGATGCACCGGTACGGGAACTTAGCTTTGAACTTACGGGAAACATGAACCGCTATGTTTGGAGTATGGACAACAAGGTCCTTTCTGAAAGTGATAAAATCTTGATCAAAAAAGGTGAAAATGTACGAATTACGCTTTATAATGGGTCAATGATGCGTCACCCTATGCACCTTCATGGGCATGATTTTAGGGTGTTGAATGGTCAAGGGGAAAATGCACCTTTAAAAAATGTGCTCGACATTATGCCAATGGAAACGGATACTATAGAATTTTTGGCAAATGTAGAGGGGGATTGGTTTTTTCATTGCCACATTCTATATCATATGATGGCGGGGATGAACAGGGTGTTTTCTTATGAAAACCAAGCTCCAAATCCCTATTTGCCAGATAAAAAATGGGCTTATAAAAAACTTCAGGCCGAAAGCAATAAACTTCATTTTATGGCAGAAAATGACTTTGCCACAAATGGCAATGATGGCATGCTGATGATGCAAAACACACGATGGAGTTTTGGTGCAGAATGGCGTCTCGGCTATCATGATGAACACGGTTACGAAACAGAAACACATATTGGACGATACCTTGGAAAGAATCAATGGTTAATGCCGTTTGTGGGTTTCGATTGGCGTTATAGAAAGCAACATGGGGAAGTGGAAAAAAACCTGTTCGGACAATCGAATACAAAAGACCATAGAGCAGTTTTGAGTTTAGGAACGGAGTATACCTTGCCGTTACTTGTTAAGTTGCAAGGGGAAATTTTCTCGGATGGTAATGTGCGTTTTCAGTTAATGCGAGAAGATATTCCAATTTCACCACGAATTAGATGGGCTTTTATGGTAAATACAGATAAAGAATATATGACTGGATTGAAATATATTGTTACCAGAAATATGGGTATTTCAACACATTATGATAGTGACATGGGAGTTGGATTTGGAGCAACTATAAGTTATTAAAAACAACATATTTTAAAAGAGGTCAAAACTTTCCAAACCAAAAAGCTTCAACTTGATAAAAATAAGGGAGGTAATTTTGAGCCCCAGATAGATGGGGATGTTCAAGTATTGGAAGAGAAATCATTGATCATTGCCCTAGAGGAAAGAGCCCTGAATGTTTTTGTTACCCAATCTGGTTCTATGGCCTTTGGCTAAAATTAAAAATACACGGGATTGTCTGCATAACTTACTGGTTTTTTGTACCTTATGATAGGAATCTTTTATTGACTTAAAGAGTTTTTTTTGATTTTTTTAGGGAATAAATAGCACTTAGATTCAAAAAGAATAGCATTAATTTTAACATTTTTTAGGGCATTTTCAATTGAAAGCCCTTGATTTTGCTGGGGTTTAAATTTTTTTTTGAGTCTTGAAAATTAACAGTATATCATATTGTAATTTAAATACATTTGTAACGTTTTAATAGGAAAGAATTATTGATGAAAACAAGCTTGAAACTTCTATGGATTGTTTGCTTATGCGTTACAGGAGTGTGCGCACAGAACGATTTGCCCTTACAAGTGGATAATTCTACTATTAAGCCCCTTCAAAGCCTTTTTAGTTCGCGGCTACAAATTAATTTGGAAAAGCAGCTTATGGCCAATCCGCAATGGAAAAGATTGATAGAACAAAAGAAAATGGCGGTGGGTATCGTTGATCTCAATGACCCCAATAACGCAAAATTTGCGAGGATCAATGGCAACTATATGATGTATGCGGCCAGTCTTCCCAAAATTGCCATATTATTGTCGGCCATGGATGCTATTGACAAAGGAGAGTTACGGGAAACCGCTGAGGTGAAAAAAGATATGCGGTTAATGATCAGTAAATCTGATAATCAGGCATCTACCAGGATGATAGATCGGTTGGGGTATGAAAAGATAGAGGCCGTAATGACCGATCCTAAATATGAATTTTATGACAAGCAACACGGCGGTGGACTTTGGGTTGGCAAACGTTATGGTGGTGGGGGAGATACCAATAGGGAACCACTAAAAAATTTGAGTCATGCAGCCACGGTTACCCAGGTTTGCAGATATTATTATCTTTTGGCCAATGGCCAATTGGTCAATGAAAAAAGGTCCAAACAGATGTTGAATATTATGGAAAATCCTGAATTGCACCATAAGTTCGTAAATACCTTGGATCAAATAGCCCCAACAGCCCGATTGTTTAGAAAATCGGGATCTTGGAGAACCTATCATTCAGACTCCATTTTGGTTTGGGGAAATGAGCCCAACAGAAGGTATATCCTTGTTGCACTTATTGATGATGCCGGTGGCGAACAAATTATTAGAGACCTTGTAAAACCTGTTGAAAGGGCACTTCGTAATACCTTGTTGTAGTCCATCACTCGTTTGACAGGGAAATTTCATTCACATTCCATATTGAAAGCACATTTTGTGAGGTAATAAACCATCGCAAAAGATTCCCATTTTGTTTTTTTCACCCCTTTGGTAATGTACATTCTTTAGCTACCTTTATGTTTTAAAATAAAGGGAGTATACCATGTTTTTTATAGATGTAAATCCCACAACTTTGGCATTAAAAGAAATAGAATATCGAACTACATGTTGATTCTAAATACCTTTAAGGGTTATGTGCTAAAAGTATTTGATATAAAGGAGGAAGAGCTTTATAAAACACTTTTACTGCAACTCAATATTTTTTTATTGATCAGTACTTTACTCATCGTAAAGCCCACAATCAATTCTTTATTTCTTTCCGAACTAACCTCAGATGCATTGCCCTTAGGTTATGTCTTAACTGCAATTATGGCGGTGATAGGCTCTTATTTCTACGATAGAATCTTAGAGAAATACGCATTGAACTTTGTCATTGAAAGAACGCTGATAGGATCTGTTATTTCCTTGGTGATTTTTGGAATCGCTTTTAATTTTAACCTTGGAAAAGGATTTTTACTATATATCCCTTATGTATGGGTCGCCATCTTCGGATTACTGACCGCTTCCCAATTTTGGATTCTTGCGAACCTGGTATACAATGTAAGGGAGGCCAAACGGGTTTTTGGCTTTATTGGTGCCGGTGCCATCGCTGGGGGAATCTTTGGAGGGTACCTCACCTCCCTATTGACCACATTTATCAGTTCTCAAAATTTATTATTCTTCGCGGCCGTTCTATTGGTGTGCTGTTTACCTATTACAAGGTATATTTGGAAGAATGAGGTGGTTAAACTCAATGCATTTCAAGTTTCCCAGCGTTCAGATCCCAAGGGGGAATCACCCTTTAAACTGATTCGCCAAGATAGATTATTAAGTTTGATAGCCATTGTCATAGGAATTAGTGTTCTTGTGGCCAAACTGGTGGATTACCAATATAGCGATTATGCATCCCGCCTTATAGATGATAAGGATGAGCTGACATCCTTTTTTGGTTTTTGGTTTTCAACCCTAAGTGTCATTTCACTTTTGGTACAATTATTCTTGACACAACGTATCGTGGGTACTTTTGGCGTGGGTAAATCCCTACTTTGGTTGCCCTCGGGTATTCTTATTGGTTCTACCATCCTCTTATTGATCCCCCAATTATGGGTAATTGTGTTTATTAAAGTTATAGATGGCAGTTTAAAGCAATCCGTAAATAAAGCGGCCACAGAGCTATTATCCATCCCTATTCCCATTGAAACCAAAAAGAAAACCAAAACATTTACAGATGTGGTTGTCGATAGCATTGCTACCGGTCTTGCTGGATTTATACTGATATTCTTTATCAACGGCTTGGATATTTCTTCAACGTACATCAGTTTAATTATCATAGCCCTTATTTTGGTATGGCTTTATTTTATATATCATTTACGAAGGGAATATATCGTTTCATTTAAAAATCTATTGGATACTTCCCATACAAAAAAAGAAAAGCACGATCGAAAGGAAATACCTGTCACTTCCATTGTTGATACGGTGATAAGGGTACTTCATTCAGGGGAAGAGGGCCAGATCCTTCATATGTTGCAGAAAACTCTGGAAGTAAAGAACGAGCGATTCTTTTTCGCAATAAAGGGATTGTTGGGACATGAATCCGCTGCAATCAGAGCATTGGCCATTGAAAACCTTTACTTTCTTAAAACCCAAAATTTATCGTTCCAAATGGAATCCATGGTTCTTGATAAAGACCAGCAGGTTACCACCGCAGCTTTTAGATATCTTTTGAAGAATTATGACAACGATACTGTAGAGCTTTTTAATAAGTATCTGAACAGTGCTGATGCTACGATTGCAAATGCATCTTTGATTGGGTTATCTATGGAGTTGAGAAACAATCAGCGATTGCAGGATCGATTTAGTTTGGAGCATAGAATAGGACAAGCGTTGGAACAGTACCACGAAATAAATTCTCACGTTCATAAAAGAAATAAGTTATTGTCTATCTTGGAAACGATTGGTAATGCCAAAGCGGAACCATATTATGATATTATTAAAGAACACCTATCCTCCAAAGACATGGATTTATTGAATACTGCCATAAGCAGTGCGTCAAAAACTTTGGATAAAGAATTCATAGAGCTTATTGTTCCCCATCTTTCAAAAAAGGAATCTCGAAAAGCGGCCACGGAAGCCCTTTTTCATTTTGGGGAGCCCATTTTAGATATGTTGGTGGATACTATCCGAAATGAGCATATAGATTTAGAAGATGCTATATATATAGTTCCGGTTATAGAAAGATTTGCCTCTCAGAAGGCCATCAATACCTTGATTAAAATTACCGAGGATACAGAACATTCCATAAAAATTGAAGCTATAGAGGCCCTTAAACGATTAAAATGGAAATATCCCAATTTACAGATCAAAGATCGTTTTGTGGTAGACAAAATCCTGGATGAATGTCATTTATATCAAAATACCTTATCCGTTATTCATTCCCAAATAGTCATTCAATATAAAAAGAAGGACCAAAGTCCTGAAACCTTGGAAGAGAATGAAGCCAGAAACGGACTTATCCATTTACTGGAGCAACGATTGGATAGACAGTTACAGCGAATCTTTAGGTTTTTAGGCATTAAATATCCTCCCAGCGATATAGATTCCATATTAAATACCATTTTGAATGGAAAAGAGGAGCAACGTATTCATGCGGTTGAATTTTTGGACAATATTTTGGACAAACAATTAAAAAAAGAACTCATACCCGTGGCAGAATCCACACTTATGGAGACTATCTCAGAAGAACAGATAAAAAAACTGAACCTTAAGGTTTATAGTGAATCGGAATGCTACCACGCCCTCTTGGTCAGAAGAGATGTGAAATTAAAGCAGGCGGTACTTTACTTGATCGAAAAGACGAAGGATAGTAAGTTTATACCCTTGGTAGAAATGGCTCTTACTGATAAAAATGAAAAGATAAGAAAAAAGGCTGCCGAAATGTTGGGCGGCCTTGAGCTTTAATTGTTATTTTTTCCGAACTATCTTGTCTATACTGGAAGCGAGCATCATATGGTCCGTAGCCGAATTTTTACGCAGCACATTTGTCATTAGGACTACCATATATCTACAGTTATCTGGATGTTCTATAATAGCGACAGAATTCATAAAGTTACTTATGTTCCCCATGTACTTGCCGCAGGCCTCGCCCTTGGTACGGTCACATTTATATAAACTCCCTGATTTAAAATATACCGCAGCCTCCTTTAGAACGGGGGATTGTGCGTAACGTATCCTTCGATCGGTCATATACATTAATCGTTTCATTTCCAGACTTGATGCTTTGTCTACCACATTTCCCTGTTCCAACTGCACCAAAAATTTCATAAGTCCTATAGGTGTCCCAATACTACCACCCTTATCACCCACATATGTGTTAGCGCCTTTGGTAAAAAAGCTCCCTAAGCGCCATTCATCTGAAGTAATTCCCAAGGTACGTAAAGGTAGGTTTACTGCATCATTACCAAGATCGGTAAGCTCCTTTCTCGGGGTATTCTTAAAATAATCGTCTGCCTGTTCCTGGGTCAAGGCAGGATAGTCTTTCCCAAAAGCTGCCATCAACAGTACCTCTCTCCAAACAATACTGGCTGCGCCATTATTGCTGACAGACATCATATGGTCTGCCCATTCATATAAGGTGAATACATCACTGCCGATAACCTGCCTTTTTACGAGTTTTTTGGTTTCAATATTGAAAATCGGGATGGTATGTTCATCCGTTAGGCCCCACACCCCTGCTTTCACCGATTTATCTCTCAAAAGGGCGGTTCTCTTCTCCCAAGAATCGGGATAAATCTTGGCCAGTTCGGTAAAAAGCCCGTTCAAGACGGCAAGTTTACCTACGCTTCCAGGTTGATAACCTGATGTTTCATTTCTCTCCGCATAACGGAGGTTATCTACATCCGAGATATCCAGAACAGTTAGGGAATAGCTCTTGTCCAAACCTCTGAACAATCCACTGATCTCTTTCTGAAAAGCGGCATCGGTCACCAACATGGCACCAACGCTGTCCTTACTTCGGGATTCTAGGTTGAGCTCTATTTCGGAGTAAGATTTTAATGCTCCGGGAGGGAGGGTAGCTGCATCCTTCAACTCTCCACTTTTAATGAGCTCCAATCTTTTCAATCGCTTGATACCGGTAAGTGCATACCCATCTATTGGATAGTAGGATATGGTGGTAAAGGCGGAACAAACCACTACCAAAACAATGTATTTAATATATTTTTTCATTTTTAAATTTTATTGGTAAGTGTAATTTTTTTAGTGGTGTCTATTTTCGGGGTAATGGATTCCAAGTATCCAGAACTCAAAGCTTTTTTGTTCTCTACAAAAGGCCTTATTTGAAATAGCCATAATTTATTATTTTGAAAGCCCATCTCCACGTCATAGGCCCCTTTGTAATCAGAACTTGTGGCTTTGGGTAAAGTTTCCCTAATTGTTATGGCCAATTCCCTTATTTCTTTGATATTTTGTGCATTGAGAATGGCATTTTCAAAAGTCCCCTGTTTTTTTCCAGTTCCTCCCGTAACCGGCAGGGTATTGTGGTAGGGTTCCCTTGCCGGGGCAAGCAACTCTTCACCTCCCGAGGCTTTAACCAGATAGGATTCTGCAGACTGCCCATCTACTGCACCACCGGCACCTCGGCTGAAGGCAATGGTCAGATCCTTATCATTGCCAGAGCTTATCCCTTTGGTGATCATCACCCCTGAATGGTCCACGTCTACACTTGGTATTACTAAAATGGATGGGAATACATTTTCTGGGTTCAATAAATATTTTTGCCTCCATTTAAAACTACGCTCGGTATATGGTGAAGCCCATACGTCCTTAATGCCCTGAATTATTTTCTCACGGTCAACAACATTGAATAGGGTGAGGTTGAGACCAGCACCTGAAAAATCTTTTAAATCTTCCATGTTAGTATCACTCCTTAGGAAAACAGGGACTTCCCCCATTTTTTTACCCAATATTGATTCAAAATCTTTATCGAGTTGGTCTACGAACTGGGGTTGAAGTTCTATCTTTTTTATGGCGTTCCTTAATATTTCCAATTGGCGCAATTGATAATTTTCGACCTCTGCCTCCAATATGTCCTGTTCCCTCATTCTATCTGCTTCCTTGAACATATCATTGAGAAACTTCCAGTAGGAAACTGTCTGCCCTTCCATTTTTTGATCCATATGTACCCTGAATATCCCAAAGGGGATAACCAATCCTTCTACGACCTTGTCCGGGAACATTTTCTTGAGTTGTCCTAGGTTGGCCGCTTTGGGTCCACAAAGTTTGCCGGAGTCCGAGGCATCTACACTTCTCAAGTTTAAAATATTCGTTTCGTCCAACCTAATTTGTTCAATGGGGACGGCGATTTTTTCAGCACTTCGTTCTTTTTTGGAAAAGAGAGAACGTTCTTCTCCGGTCATTTCGCGTTCCAATTTTAAAATGACATTTCCCTTATTTGAAACGGCATAAAATACTTTTTGGCCATCAAATTTCTTCAGGCTTTGAAGATTTTGGTCGGATAGGGCCGCATTTGGGATACCTAGATTTCGAGCCAATAGCTGTACATGGGAAACCATATTCCCTTCCGATACTGTGGCAATACCAGCCACAGGCTTTAGGTCCGATGGGGGTCGTTGAAAAATGTAGATCTTATCGGACGATACCTCAATATCATCCGAAGCACCATCAATGACCACAAGTTCCCCATAGGCATACCCAGGATTTAGGCCGCGCATCGCACTTTGGTTAGGAATATCCATGACCTTATTGGATAGGGATGATTCCTTGGCTATGAAGTCGCCAAGTTGCCCAACACTCTCACCCAAATTCAGCGCAATGGATCCTCGTATTCTATCGTCGATAAAACCATATGCCATAGGCTCAAAGGAGGTATATTCATTAACGATATCCTCATAATTGGCTTTGACCATGGAAGCACTCCATTCCACTTCCCTTCGGGCAGTTTCGAGAAGGGTATTCAATTCTGCCAAAGTCATTTTAGGATTGTGATAGGCCTGTATGGCGCTGTTGATTTGCTCCCATTCATTCAGTTCAATATACCCAGATCCTGCTGTGGCCATTCCTAGATAGCATATTTTTTCCAAAAGGCCGTGTAGCTCTTCAGGCTGCCAATTAGGGGAGGATTTAAATATCAATTCCTCTAATTTTAAGGAGATTTCCAATAATTGTAAACGGGCCAATGGTCTTTTCTCGGTCAATAATTGTTCCCTTATCTGAAGTATTAATTGCGCCGTTTCGGGAATCAATTGGGACATTTCGGAGGTATTGTAATTACGGGTCACATAATCACCAATGACTGTACCTAAAGGGGTATTCTTAATAAGAGTCGCCTTTTTCGATAGGGATTTTATATCAATGGGCTTGTAAAAATTGGTCATGGTGGTAACCAATTCTTTAAATTTTGTATTTAAGTCTGTGGTTAATTTGGATGTATTTTTGTTTTGGAAGGAGATGACCCTTTCGATGTCCCCAAATTCTGGTTGTCCGTGGATTTTGACCCTTAGGTCCATAAAGGGTTCATATAGATCAGAAATCACTTTGGACTGACTCCTCATTAATTGGGCGAGATTGTCATCTCCTTTATGCGGGATGGCTTTTAGGGATTGCCTGACCAAATAAAAGTTTTCGGAAATCACGTCATCCTTGGCCAATAGCCACGTGTAAAAATCAATTCCCCAGGCTTCCTCATCCTCGGCCTGCACAGATCCCCTATAGAACTGTCCCTTTCTTAGGATCCACCCATCATCAACACTTCTTAAATATTTTTCCAGTTGGTATTGCTTTAGGCGGGAGTGGTTGTGCCCTGCATCCCAAAAATCTTTATTCTCCGTATAGGCCAAAATTTGCCCTAGGTAAATATGGTTGCTCTTCCCAAGATCTACCACCGCGTCCTTATAACGTGCATGCTGAACCCCCGGTCCTATATCTGCGGGACAAGGATCTTTTGGTTGACGGATGATCCCATCTGTGCAAAACCAACGGATATCCTTATAAGGACCACGGATATCGTTTTTATAGAGTGTTACCTGCTCCGTAATATGCTTATTCGAAACTTTTTGGGCAGCCACTATAGCGCATAGAAATACTAGGATTGTGGTACAGATAAGATTTTTTTTCATGTGATCACGTATGTGCAATGATTTGATAATCAAATCTAATACCAATTTTAGAATAAGGCATTTATAAAATTAATATATTTCAAATAAATAAAGGGATTTGACTGGAGTTGGAAAGTGAAACTCCAATTGTTCATCATGGACGCTAATACTAATATGCTATTTCTCTTATAAATCGATGTTTAATTGAACCTTTAAAGCAAAAGGCCATGAAAAAGCTGATATTTTAATGGAATGCAGGAAGGTTATCCTATTTTTTTTGAGACCAATGGCTCCTTTTTTAAGCGCGTTCTAAAGGCTTATACCTTTTATCTTTTGGGGTATAATAACTTTTGATAACTTTGGCCGTAAGTTTTTTGGTTAAAAACCTACTTTTGTAATGTAAAATATAGTGAAGAATTTGATTATGTCAGAAAAAATAGAAAGAATAAAAACATTGATTATAGGTTCAGGACCAGCAGGATATACTGCTGCCATCTATGCTGCTAGAGCAGATTTGAACCCTATTATGTATACAGGAATGGAGCCTGGAGGACAGTTGACAACGACAACCGAGGTAGATAACTTTCCAGGGTACCCCGAAGGGATAGACGGACCAACCATGATGGTGCAATTGCAGCAGCAGGCGGAACGTTTTGGGACCGAGGTACGTATTGGAATGGTAACAGCTGTAGAATTCAGCGATGAAATTGGAGGAATACACAGGGCTACCGTTGACGATAGCACCGTTATAGAAGCGGAGACAATTATAATTTCTACCGGTGCAACGGCAAAATATCTAAATATTCCCAGTGAACAACGACTGAGGGGTGGAGGAGTTTCCGCTTGTGCTGTTTGTGATGGATTCTTTTTCAAGGGACAAGAGGTAGCTATTGTAGGCGCAGGTGATACGGCGGCAGAAGAAGCTTCCTATTTGGCCAATATCTGCAAAAAAGTAACCATGTTGATCCGAAGGGATGAAATGAGGGCCTCAAAAGCCATGCAACATAGGGTCAATAGTTTGTCCAACATTGAAATACGGTACAATACAGAGGTTGACGAAGTGTTGGGAGAGCAGGTAGTGGAAGGATTACGAATGGTGAATAATCAAACAGGGGAGAAGGAAGATATAGCCATTACCGGTTTGTTTATTGCCATTGGACACAAACCAAATACAGACATTTTTAAAGGCCAATTGGAAATGGACGATACCGGGTATATAATTACCAAGGGGAAATCCACCAAAACCACTAAGCCCGGAGTATTTGCAAGTGGCGATGTCCAGGACAAAGAATACAGACAGGCCGTAACAGCTGCAGGAACAGGATGTATGGCAGCCTTGGACGCAGAGCGTTATTTGGCAACCATTGAAACTGCGAAAGAGGCGGTATAAAGAAGAAATTCACGATTTAAAACAATAAAAACAGCTGTAAAACAGCTGTTTTTATTGTTTTAAATACTTTTTATTAATCTATACGCTTATAATTTTCAGAGGTAATTCTATTACCGAATTCATCAACTGTAATCTGGCTATAACTGTCATTGTTTAAGATAAGTTCGAAGGTAAATTGACGTATTGTATCCAGAGCCTTCATCATTTGTCCATCTCCATATTCTATGGTCTCTATTAGACTATCGTGCGTTATCTTATAAGTGCCGTACCCAAATCTACCTGCAATTTCTTCTGACGAAGTTCGGGACCACATTATTTTCCCGTTATAATACATTTTCACTTGTCTAAAACCTTTTGAGGGCGGAGTGGTGTCTATTACGTTTTGGCCATCATACTGATAAAAATTTTGAAGTTCCCACGTGCCCTGAATGGAATGCATACTGCTTTCATTTTCTGTAGTATATTTAGTGGCGGAAACCAAAATGAGCATAAGAAAAATAAATCCTAAAAATTTTTTCATTGCAGTAAGGTTTTATGATAATTAATAAATATTCACTAAAAAGTTACAATATATTTTATAAAGTACATAATAATTCAAAGTTTTAATTTATGGAGTAAAAAACAATGATTTCAATCATAATTGCTCAGAATAATATTTTTTGATCAGGCGTATCAATTTAGCTAGATCCTTTTTTTTGTGGGCGGCACTGATCACAATTCTGCTCATTGTTGACGAATCCTCATTAGGATAGGGGAAATTGGTGACGATAATCCCATGTTGCTCTAAAAAATCTGTTAACTCATTATTCGAAAAACTAATGGCAGGGTGCCCTTCCATTATACTAAAAAGATGATTTTCTGGAAGTTGATTTTTAAACTGGAGAATGCGCTTGTTCAATTTCTTTCTTTTTTTTGCCATTATCGCTCCTGAATCCAATACAGTTGCCAAGTTGGCCGGGGTAGCAGGGCTAGCTCCCCCATAGAAGGCGGATTCTGACATGGCACGTATCCTTTCTCTAGTTCCAAAAACAGCTCCCGCTTGTATTCCAAAGCCTTTCCCCAACGAACAACAAACCACTACTTCCTTTGCTCCTAGGGCCGATAGCCTTTTATATACTCCACCACCATTTTCACCTACTACCCCAATACCATGGGAATCATCGGCAACGAGGATGATCTTTTCCAAGGGCAGCGTTTTAAGGCCTTTAAAATTTGGGTAATTATTGCCTGTAAAATCAATGGAATCCAAAAAGACCACTGGGGTTGTCTCACTTGTCCGTTCCAAACAACGCATTAAGGCCATTTTCAGGCTTTTATAGGTGTTGTCCGATTCATTTCCAGGAAATAGAAGGGCAGGGTGGAGGTTTGGAGCGAAAAAAGATTTATAGGAACGCGAATCAAAATATTGTCTAACAAATTGCCCTGCAAGATAGCCGGAAGAGATTGTGGTACAGGCCTCACTGCCGACAAGTTTGGTTAGATAATTTTCTGTCTTTTCATAAATAGACAATCTAATATTTGAAATTCTGGATGCCCCGTAATTGGTGCCATATTTTGTTATGTTGCCAATAAGCAGACGTTGGAACTTTTTATCAATTTGCAGTCCTAAATAAGCTGTTCCCCCAAAATACAAATAGCCCTGTGCGCCTATCCTAATTTTTCTGCCCGGAAATTCATCGATGTAGTGGATCATGTTTTTAAGGTTATACCACTGCCTCCCAAAGTGGGGAAAATAAGTTTTCCATGCTCCAATATTTTTATGCCGTCCGCAATATCCTCTTTTAGTAATAAGGCTCCATCCATATCCACATAATCCAGTTGAGGTACTAGCTGGGCAATGGCTGAAATGCCTACCGAGGATTCGGTCATACAGCCCACCATTATTTTCAGTCCCATTTCCTTGCCCTTATTGATCATGCGCAGCGCAGGCGTAAGTCCCCCACATTTGGTTAGTTTTATATTTATACCGTTATAATGTAACCCACATTTTTCTACATCAGATTCTACAATACAACTTTCATCGGCAATGGTAGGTAGGACACTGTGGTTGAATACCTGTTCCATACCCTTCCAATCATCAGCTTTTAATGGTTGCTCCAAGAATTCTACACCCAATTCTTTCAGTAATGGTGCATTTTGTATGGTCTCTTCCGCTGTCCAGGCGCAATTGGCATCGACCCGAAAAAGGGAATCGGTATGTTTTCGCAATTCCCGTACAATCGCTACGTCATTAGCTGTCCCCAATTTAATCTTATAGATAGGCCATGGAAATTCTTTGATTTTTTCTACCATTTTTTCCATGGTATCCAAACCAATCGTATAATTGGTTATGGGGTAAGAAGAGATGTCGGTACCCCAAATTGCATAGAGTGGCTTTTCTAATAGTTTGCCATAAAGGTCATGTGCGGCCAGGTCTAAGGCACAAATAGAAAAATTGCTTAATTTTTTTGCGGTCAGAAAAGCATGGAATTTTTCAGGGGTAGTAAAGTCAAATGATTCAATCTCGGTTTTTATGGCCCCAATTTCTTCTTTCATGGTATCCGTGGTGATTTCATAATAAGGATTTGAAGTTGCCTCCCCGTAACCCGTTTTTCCACGATGTGA
>JBLGAT010000036.1:0-26120 GCA_047612485.1 Psychroserpens sp. | reverse complement strand
TCTTGAGACCTTAAGGGATTTGATGCGGGAGGGAAAAATTAGAAATGTCGGACTTTCCAATGAAACTCCTTGGGGAACCATGCGATTTTTAGAGGAGAGCAAGGTACACGCCAATTTGCCAAGGATGATTACCGTTCAAAATCCTTATAGTTTACTGAACCGGACCTATGAAATAGGAATGTCCGAGATTTCTATTCGCGAGGATATTGGCTTGATACCTTACTCTCCGTTAGGATTTGGTGTACTCAGCGGGAAATATTTGGGCGGAAGAAAGCCCGATAAAGCCAGGATCACACTTTTTCCAAACTACAATAGATATAGTGGGGAAACCGCTGTTAAGGCAACGGAAATGTACCATAAATTGGCACAGAACCACAACCTTTCCCTGACCCAAATGGCATTGGCATTTGTAAACACAAGGCCTTTTGTGAAAAGTAATATCATAGGAGCAACTTCCTTGAGCCAGTTGAAGGAAAACATTGATAGTATTGATGTGCAACTTTCTGAAGAGATTCTGCAGGGGATAGAGGCCATCCACAATCAGATACCCAATCCCGCCCCATAAATGGTAGTAGTACAAAAAGCACAATTTTTGGCAATAGGCACAGGACAAATCGTGCTGATTCTTTTAGTGGTCATTATTATATTGGTCTATATGAGAGTGAATAGGGGCAAGCACTAATCGAATAGACTGGTTGCGATATCTTCTATTTTGGCGACGAGTTCAATCGTGATTTTTGTGTTTTTTAGGGTAATCTTATTGTTCTTGGATACGTAAATAGTGGTAAAACCCAATTTTTCAGCTTCTAAAATTCGTTGTTCTACCCGTTGTACAGGTCTGATTTCGCCTGCCAAACCTATTTCGGCCGCAAAACATACCCCCTTATCAATGGGAACATCCTCATTGCTGGAAAGTATAGCCGCCACCACTGCAAGATCAATGGCTGGATCATCTACTGAGATTCCACCAGTAATATTTAGGAACACATCTTTGGCCCCCAGTTTGAACCCTGCGCGTTTTTCCAATACGGCCAACAACATATTCAAACGTTTGGCATTGTAGCCCGTAGTGGAACGTTGCGGGGTCCCATAGACCGCCGTACTGACCAAAGCCTGTATTTCTATCATCAACGGCCGCATACCTTCTATCGTGGAAGCTATGGCCGTGCCACTTAAGCCTTCATCATTTTTGGAGATCAATATTTCCGATGGGTTGTTCACTTCCCGTAATCCGCTGCCCTGCATCTCATAAATTCCCAATTCCGCGGTAGATCCAAATCTGTTTTTAAGAGCTCTGAGAATGCGATATACATAATTTCGGTCCCCTTCAAATTGTAGTACAGTATCTACCATATGTTCCAATATCTTTGGTCCGGCAATGGTACCATCCTTGGTAATATGGCCTATTAAAATTACGGGCGTATTGGTCTCTTTGGCAAATTTTATCAGTTCAGCGGTGCATTCCCTAATTTGGGAAATACTACCTGCAGCCGATTCTATATAATCCGTATGTAGGGTCTGTATGGAATCTATGACCACGATATCAGGTTCCGTTGCTTCGATTTGTTGAAATATATTCTGGGTTTTGGTCTCTGTTAGAATATAACAGGTTTCGCTGTTGGGATGAATGCGATCGGCACGCATTTTTATTTGTTTCTGGCTTTCTTCCCCGGAAACATAAAGGGTTTTGTAGGGCAGTTTTAAGGCGATCTGTAGCAGGAGGGTGCTTTTTCCGATACCTGGTTCGCCTCCCAAAAGAATAAGTGAGCCTGGGACAATGCCACCTCCTAGGACACGGTTGAACTCAAGATCAAAGGTGTCCAAACGAAGTTCCGTCTCCGTGTTTATTTCATTTACCCGAAGGGGTTTTGAAATTTTTTTCGCCTTGTTTGTGGGGCTTTTCCAGCTCGATTTCTCCTCTTTTTGAACTACTTCCTCAACAACGGTATTCCATTCTTTGCATCCTGAACACTGCCCTACCCATTTGGCGTATTGTGTTCCACAATTTTGACAAAAAAAAGCTGTTTTTGTTTTGGCCATTCCCCTGTATTAGATTCCGGCTAAAGGTACTAAGAACTTTGAAAATAGAAGGATTGTTTCTTGATGCTATTATAAAGCAAACAGCAAAAAATATTATTATAACCATCAACCATCAACCATCAACCATCAACCATTGAGTCTAATACCCAAAATCTGCTTTTAAGGCATCCATTTTTTCCAATGCCATATCCTTGGTCAGAAAATCGATTTCTTCCATACCAAATGCCTTTTCATAGGTACGGAGCGCTTTTTTGGGTTCCCCCAACTGCTCGTAGTATTCCCCTTCAAAATAAAAACCAAGCATGGTTCCGGGAAACTCCTTTTGACAAAGTTCGGAAAGGTTTTTGAGGGATTCCAAATCCTCTTTTTTTCTGCAAGCTGCATAAATGGCCATTACATCATTGAGTTCCACTGATTTTTTAAACCCGAACAGATCGGCAATCATGGCATACTTGTCTTCAAGATATTTAAATACCGGCTCTTCGGAGGTCAATATTTTTTCCTTGTATTCTTTCTTACTGATAGGTTTGAACATATTGAATATATTATCCAATGCCTTGCCAATCCCATAGGTTGCAACTGAAATATGGTCGGCATTTTCATAAATATCAAAAAAATAACGAAGGGATTCCTTGTTGAGTTCCTTGATGGCCTTGTCCATGGCTAAAATTCTATTTTTGTCGGAACTGCTTTGACCCTCTACGATCAGACTATAAAATATTTTTTTGTTTATGGCCCCTAATCTAGCTGGGAGTCGATTTTCCATTTCCGGCGCCAAAGTTGGTGAAATGCTGATATAGGCATTAAAAAGGGAGTCGTCCTTGAATAGATAGAAATTTCCAAAATTCGCCGTAACATCATACCCGACAAACATTTTAAAAGGGGCCGTGCTGTAATTGGATTCTAGATATGGGATTAATTCCATACCTATAAATTCAAAAAAGGATTTTCCTTGATCTGTAGGTAGTCCAGAGGCTTCATCGAACCCACAATCATTAAAACGTAGTCCGTTTTTGCTTTGCTCAACACCTACGATAATAGATTCGGGCATTCCACTGAATTTACTGTAGAATTTAGCGTTTGCCACAACGTTGTCAAAGAGGTATTCTGCATCCAAAACAACTATTAGCGGGTATTTTTTTTCCGCTGTATAGCTTTCTGGGATATAATAGCTTACATCCCTTTTTTCTTGGAGTTTGTACGACTCAAAAACTTCTTGGGTAACTTGGGCGTTAGCGCCAAAACATATGAACAATGCAAAAACTGCGGTTAACCGTTTCATAAAATTGAATTTAGACAATAGGAGACTATTGGTTTCTGTTCAATAACGGTAAGACAAGAAAAGATATTGCCCCAAATATGATGACCATCATGGTTTGTGATATCCACATGATCCATCCAAAGGCATCTCCTGATACTTCACTGATCCCAAAAACAGCCAAGGAGGAGCTTACGGCAATAGGATATAATCCAATCCCGCCATTTGTGGCCGACATGGCAAATGCACCGGCAGTAAAAGCAACCAAAAGCTGGCTTATTGTAAGTTCTATGGTTTCAGGCACAGTGAATTTAATGACCCAAAACATGGCTATATAGGCGGACCAGATAAACAAGGTATGGAAGATAAACGCCCATTTGTACTTCATTTTAAAGATACTCAGGACCCCTTCCACGAGACCCTTGACAAATCTTTTTATCTTTTGCGCCAGCTGGAATTTTGATTTCTTTATAAACAGTAAAAACAGGGCTACTCCAAGGAGTCCAATTCCCAACAAAACAAGAAGGCTAGTAAGGTTAAAGCCTCTTTGTTGAAAGATGTTCAAAATAACATCCGTCTGTAAAAAGAGGGCAGTAATTACCACGACCAATAGCATGAACAAATCTACGACCCGTTCCGTAACAATGGTGCCGAAGCCTTTTTCGAAAGGGACCTTTTCGTAGGTGGTCAATGCGGTTGCCCGCAAAATTTCCCCAGATCTCGGAATGCCCAAATTTGTAAAATATGCAATTAATATGATAAGGACATTATTGCTTACTTTAGGGTTGTAACCCAAAGGCTGCAAAAGATAATTCCATCGGATAGCTCTAGAAATATGACTAAATATACCGATGATCACAGAAATCCCTACCCAAAAGAGGTCTGCCTCTTTAATATAGAACAAGATCTGCTCCCTGTCTTTTGGAGATGTGCTATTATAGGAATACCATACTAAAAAAACTCCCAAGGCTATTGGGAGTAGTGTTTTTAATTTGTTCTTTAGGGAGGTTTTCAAAATTAGGTCAACAAATTAGTTTCCTCATTGGGGAATACCAGGGCAGGATTGAATTTTTTAGCATCCTCAATATCCAATCTTCCGTAGGCAATAAGGATAAGTACGTCGCCAACGGCAACCTTTCTGGCTGCAGCGCCATTTAAGGTGAGCTCACCACTTCCCCTTGGGCCTGGAATGGCATAGGTCTCCAAACGCTCACCGTTGTTGTTGTTGACAATTTGTATTTTTTCGCCTCTAATAATATTGGCGGCATCCATTAGATCTTCATCAATAGTTATGCTACCTATATAATTAAGGTCCGCACCGGTAACTTTTACTCGGTGAATTTTTGATTTTACTACTTCTACTTGCATTGGGCAAAGATAATTATGCGGCAAAGTTAATTAATTTAAGCCTACATTGTCTATTAGTCGTATACCATCGGCAAAAACTGCAATAAAGGCCCTATATTTTTTATCTTTCTTTTTGGTCTCTATCGGTTTTAAGGTATCCTCTTCGGAAATTTGAAGGTATTCCAACCGTAGATCAGGGTGCTTTTGAAATTGTTCTACGGCCCATTCCATTACATACGAGGTACTGTGGTTTGCGAATTTTTCACTCACCCGCTTTAACGTTTCAAAGATAAAACCGGCTTCTTTTCTTAATTCCTTGGAAAGTCGCTCGTTTCTGGAACTCATTGCTAAACCGTTCGGTTCCCTTAAAATGGGACAACCGATGATCTCCACGGGGATGTTTTGAAGGGCAACCAATTTTTTGATGATTTGGAGTTGTTGAAAATCTTTTTCTCCAAAATAAGCTCTATTTGGAGCTGCGATCCGCAAAAGGGATTCTACAATGGTACCAACCCCATCAAAATGGCCTTCCCTAAAAGCTCCTTCCATTACCTTGTCCAAACCTTGGAAATCATATTTTTTTGAAGCAACATGATCTGAATACATTTCTGAAATCGAAGGGGCAAAAATGATAATGTCCTTGGAAATGTTATTTAAAAGTTCCGAATCTTTTTCTAATGTCTTGGGATATTTTAATAGATCTTCCTGATTGTTGAACTGTGTAGGATTTACAAATATGCTTACAACCGTTAGGTCATTTTCGGATACGGACCGTTCCACAAGGGAGGCATGTCCTAGGTGCAATGCACCCATGGTAGGAACCATGCCCACTTTTTTGGCATTACTATTGATTGAAGAAAGATAGGATTTAAGTTCGTTTTTGGTTTGAAATACCAACATGTTTTTAGTTTAAAAGCTAGCAAACTTATATAATTACAGCTAATCTGCATAATTTTTGTAATTTTGCAGCTACGCTTTCACGATAAATAAAATATTGCTTTTATGAATGGTAAAAAGATATTGTTTGTATCTTCAGAATTAGTGCCCTATCTACCAGAGAACGAAGTTTCCTTAATGTCTTATGAAACCCCTAAGATGGTCAACAGTAATGGTGGCCAGATTAGAATTTTTATGCCAAGGTTTGGAAACATTAATGAACGCAGGCATCAGCTGCATGAGGTCATACGTTTGTCGGGAATGAATTTGGTCATCAATGACATGGATATGCCCTTAATTATTAAAGTGGCCTCGATCCCTAAAGAGCGCATTCAAGTGTACTTTATAGATAATGAAGAATATTTTAAGCGTAAGGCTACATTTACGGACGAAAACGGAAACCTTTTTGCTGATAATGACGAACGCGCCATATTCTTTGCAAAAGGAGTTGTTGAAACGGTTAAAAAATTAAATTGGTCACCGGACATTATACATGTTCATGGATGGATGGCTTCCCTACTTCCTTTGTATCTGAAAAAATATTATGCTGATGAACCATTATTTGCAGAAAGCAAAATAGTGACCTCTGTATACAAGAAAGGATTTGAAGAAGAGCTGGACAAGGATATGATCAAAAAAATCACTTTCGATGGGGTGGCTGAAGACAGTATAAAAGCCTTGACCACACCCAATTATAATAATTTGTTAAAAGTAGCGGTAGATCATTCTGATGCTGTTATTTTGGCCTCCGAAGATGTGCCCAAAGAATTGCAGGAGTACATTGCCCAATTAGATAAGCCCGTATTGCCTTATGTGCCTATTCAGGAATTCGAAGAGGTTTATGCAAATTTTTATAACAACGAAGTCTTAAAATAATTTTCATGATATTTTTTAAAAAGATAATTTTTTCTGCTTTCGCGGGAGCAATTTTCGCAATGACTATTGTTTCATGTGAAGAGGACATCACTACCATTGGAGAAGGGGTAATTGGCGGGGAGCCTTTTGAAAACGAAAGTGCCGTTTATGATGTTTTTGCCTACAATAAAAAGATAGAAGCAGTACAGACCAATAGATTGCCAATCTATCAATTGGGAATTTTCAATGATCCCATCTATGGAAAAACGGAGGCATCTATAACTTCCCAAGTAAGATTGGGTGGAGGAACGAGTCCTCTTTTTGGCGTCTACACCCAAACTACGGAAAATAGTTCTGCATCGGATAATGTAAACGCTACCATTCCTGAAAACGAAACCGTAAAGGAAGTTTATTTGTATATCCCATACCTTGTAAAAGGTGCCAGTATAAGGGATTCGGACAGTGATGGTGTGGATGACGAATTTGACGTTGACCCCACTGATCCAAACAGTGATTCTGATGGAGACGGTCTAACAGACAATGAAGAAAGAGTAGCAGGCTCTGATCCTTTAAATGTGGATACCGATGGCGATGGAATAAATGACGCGGCAGATGACAATACTGTTTCAGGAGCATTTTCAAAAAAATTCGAGCTTGATAGTATTTATGGCAATAGAAATAATCCTTTTAAGTTAAAAGTTGAGCGTTCTACCTATTTTTTAAGAGACTTAGATCCTAACACTAACTTTCAACAGGCCCAGGAATATTATTCTTCACAACAATTTTCACCTTCATATGTTTCTGATGTTTTGTTTGATGGTGAGGTGACTATTGATGATAAGGAAATGATATTTTTTAAGGAGGACGACCCAGAGACAACAGAATTGGATGAATCTGAAGAGGTTCAAACTAAGCTTGCTCCCGGGTTAAGGGTGCCATTGAACAGTGCTTTTTTTCAACAGAATATTTTGGATAAGGAAGGAGCTTCGGAATTATTGAACCAAGGAAATTTCAGTGATTTTTTTAGAGGAATACACATGTCCATGGATCCTACATCAGAAAATATTTTGATGTTGTTAGATCTCACTAGGGCCAATATCACTATTAACTACGAACATGATAGTGTGGATACGAACGACACTGCCGACGATCCCTCGGACGATACCATAGTTCAACTCAATAAGAATTATGTTTTAAATCTAATAACTGGTGGCACTACTACTCCCATAGTGGGGAATGCGGTGAACACCTTTATAAATGAAGCCTATCCGGCAGATATTTTGAATAGTATGGATTCCGGAGACAATGCCTCAAAAATTTATATTAAAGGAGGTGCAGGTTCTTATGCAGAAATTAAATTGTTCGACGAGATCAATGGAAGGGAAATGATCAATCAAATAAAGGCCAATAATTGGGTGATTAATGAGGCCAATCTAGTCTTTTATGTGGATAGAAACACTCTGGATGCAGCTGGCAATGTTGTTGAGCCTCCAAGGGTATACCTCTTTAATGAAGAAACAGGGGCTCCTTTATATAGTGCACAAACTGAAACGTCAACTTCCGCCACATCTTTGGGAACCTTTTTAAATTACGATGGAATTTTAGAAAACGGAAGCAATGGTAAAGGTGTGAAATACACTATTCGAATTACGGAATATATCAATAATTTGATCATTAGGGACGATGACAATGCCACTTTAGCACTGTCATTGACATCGGATATCAGGGTGCCAAATGTCTTTAATTCCGTTTTAAAGGATAACAAAACAGGTATACAGCCTATCATGGCTACCGTCAATCCATTGGGAACCGTATTATTTGGTAGTTCCGTATCCAATGGGGATGAAAATAAAAAACTCAAATTGGAGATTTTTTATACAAAAATAAATTAAAGGCATTTTTATAGACCATTTAAAGGAATAATGCGTTCTACAACAGAATCTTGTTAGAGTTTACTGCTTGAAACGTAAATTTGTACCTCAAATAAAAGAATAACTATGTGTGGAATAGTAGGTTATATAGGACATAGGGACGCTTATCCCATCATCATAAAGGGATTACAACGTCTAGAGTACAGAGGATATGACAGTGCGGGGATAGCACTTTATGACGGAGCGGACATAAATCTCTCCAAAACAAAAGGCAAGGTTGAAGATCTAAAAAATAGGGCACAGACCGAAATTTCCTTGAAAGGGAAGTTGGGGATTGGTCATACCAGATGGGCTACCCATGGTGTTCCAAATGATGTAAATTCACATCCACACTATTCCAATTCAGGAAATTTGGTGATCATCCATAACGGAATTATTGAAAATTACGATTCCATTAAAAAGGAGTTGATAAAAAGAGGATATACCTTCAGTTCAGACACCGATACTGAAGTATTGATCAACCTGATCGAGGAGGTCAAAAAACAAGAAAATGTAAAGCTAGGAAAAGCAGTGCAGATTGCTTTGAACCAAGTGGTGGGCGCTTATGCCATTGCCGTATTTGATAAAAATAAGCCCGATGAGATCGTAGTGGCAAAATTGGGTAGTCCCCTTGCTATTGGAGTTGGGGATAAAGAGTTTTTTATTGCTTCAGACGCCTCTCCTTTTATTGAGTTTACCAATAATGCCATTTATCTTGAAGATGAGGAAATGGCCATTCTTAGGGTGGGAAAGGAAATCAAATTAAGAAAGATTAAGGATGATGCCGTAGCATATCCAAGAATCCAAGAACTTCAATTGAATATTGAGGAGATTGAAAAGGGTGGTTATGACCACTTCATGTTAAAGGAAATCTACGAACAACCCAGGGCAATCTTGGATACCTATCGTGGTAGGTTGCGCGCTAGCCAAGGTATTATCAAAATGGCAGGTGTAGATCAAAATTTGGAAAAATTTCTCAATGCAAACCGGATTATAATAGTAGCCTGTGGTACCTCTTGGCATGCGGGTCTGGTTGCGGAATATATTTTTGAGGATTTGGCGAGAATTCCAGTAGAAGTGGAATACGCCTCTGAATTCCGTTACCGAAATCCGGTCATAACCGATAAGGATATAGTTATAGCAATTTCCCAGTCTGGTGAAACTGCAGATACCTTGGCCGCAATTAAATTGGCAAAGGAAAAGGGAGCATTTGTTTTTGGGGTTTGTAATGTTGTTGGGTCTTCAATCGCTAGAGAAACCAATGCAGGTGCATATACCCACGCAGGACCTGAAATAGGGGTGGCTTCAACAAAAGCCTTCACGACACAAATTACAGTACTTACCTTGTTGGCCTTAAAATTGGCAAAGGAAAAAGGCGTGTTCTCCGAATCAAGGTTTCATGAGTATTTGGCCGAATTGGAGAATATACCTGCAAAAGTGGAAAGGGCGTTAAAAACCAATGCATTGGTAGAAAAAATAGCCGAAGAATATAAGGATTCTACCAATTGCTTGTACTTGGGTCGTGGTTATAACTTCCCAGTGGCTCTTGAAGGAGCTTTAAAACTTAAAGAAATCAGTTACATACATGCCGAAGGTTACCCTGCCGCCGAAATGAAGCACGGGCCTATAGCATTGATTGATGAGCACATGCCAGTTGTTGTCATTGCTACCAACAGAGGTCATTATGATAAGGTGGTCAGTAATATTCAGGAAATAAAATCCAGAAATGGGAAAATCATAGCCGTTGTAACAGAAGGAGATGAGACCGTTAGGGATTTGGCTGATCACGTGATTGAAGTGCCAGATACCTTTGAAAGCCTAATGCCATTATTGACAACAATACCTTTGCAACTGTTGTCATATCATATTGCGGTAATGAGAGGTTGTAATGTTGACCAGCCTCGTAACTTGGCAAAGTCCGTTACCGTAGAGTAATAAATCTAGAGTTTAAAATATAATATCCCTTAGTGACCTTCTTAAAGAATATGGTGACTAAGGGATTTTTTTATGCTCTTATTTTGAGAATGTCACAGTTTGAGAGGTGGTATTTTGGGAAATTAATATTATGCATGCATAATTTTTTTTGATTTCCTTAACAAGGAACCAAAAATATATATATCTTGTTCTCCAAATTAACTAAACTCAAATTTAGAATGAGAACATTGGTACTTATGTCCTTTATGTTGGTGGGGTTGACTACGTTCGCCCAAACGACCGCAAAAGGTAAAGTGGTAGATCAAAATAACGAACCAATTCCTGGTGCAAGTATAGTGATACAGGGCAAGGCGATAGGGACGATTACGGATTTTGATGGCTATTTTACCTTAAGCACTGCTGAAAATCCTCCCTTTACTCTGAACATTACCAGTATTGGATTTGTTACGGCATCTTCTAGAATTACACAGAACAATCAAACCGTTGAGGTGACCTTGTATGAGAAGCAGACCTTATTGGATGAGGTGGTCATTTCTGCCTCCAGAACCCCGGAACGTATCTTTGAATCCCCGGTTACCGTGGAACGTTTTGGGCTTGAAGAAATACAAAACACCACTGCTGCAGATTTTTATGGTGGACTCGAAAATTTAAAGGGTGTTGATGTTAACACCAACAGTTTAACTTTTAAATCGGTAAATACAAGGGGTTTTGCCTCTTTTGCCAACACGCGATTTATGCAATTGGTGGATGGGATGGATAACTCTGCTCCCGCCTTGAATTTCCCTATTGGAAACTTAGTAGGGATGGTGGAAACAGACGTTTTAAGTGTTGAGCTACTGCCCGGAGCATCTTCTGCGTTATACGGGGCGAATGCCTTTAATGGAATTTTATTCATGCGTAGTAAAAGCCCCTTTGATTATCAGGGTATTAGTGCCTCTATTAAAAGGGGTATAACTTCACAAGAAGCTGCCGGAGACAATGCCTATACCGATGTTGGTATTAGGGCCGCTCATAAATTTAGCGATAAGTTTGCTGCCAAAGTTAACTTTGGGTATTTAAAAGGGACCGATTGGGCAGCAAATAATATAGAAGGAAAAGATCAAAATAATTTTATTACTACAGGTAGAACAAGGGCAAATTCTTTAAACTATGATGGTGTCAATGTATATGGTGATGATTATGCGGTTGATATTAAAGATGTGGCACTAAGTCTGGAAAGTCTAGGTCTTATACCTGCAGGCGCAAATGCATTAGTCCCTTCTGTAGGGGTTACTAGAACAGGGTATAATGAAAGTGATCTTACGAACTATAACGCTGAAAGTATTAAAGCAGATTGGGGTTTATATTATAGACCTATTGAAGATAATAGTTTGGAAATATCATATGTAGGTAAAGTAGGTACTGGTAATACCATTTATCAAGGGACCAACAGATATAATATAAATGGGTTTTTTCAAGAACAACATAAATTGGAAATCAAGAACGATAATTTTTTTGTCAGAGGATATTTAGTAGGCGATAAGTCTGGTGATTCCTATGATATGGTATTTACAGGAATCAATATTAACAGGACTTGGAAAGATGATAACACTTGGTTTGGCGAATATACCGGTGCTTACCTTGCTGCTACTTTAGGCGGCGCTACTGATGAAGCTGCCCATGCTGCCGGTCGTGCAACGGCAGAATCTGGACGTTTTCTTCCGGGAACTCCTGAGTTTGAAGCAGCCTTTAATAGAAGCATCAATGATCCAGATTTAACCACTGGGTCTAAATTTCAAGATGCGTCAAAATATTATCACGCAGATGCCAATTATAACTTTAGTCACCTGATTGATTTTGCTGATATCCAAATTGGAGGATCCTTTAGGGAATACAGTTTAAATTCGGCAGGAACTATTTACACCGATCTTGACGGACCTATTAATTATTCGGAATTTGGGATTTATTCACAGGTCCAAAAGGAACTGCCATTGGCTGGTGAGAAAAGTTTAAAATTGACGGGATCTGTCCGTTATGATAAATCTGAATTTTTTGATGGTTTCTTCTCTCCAAGAATATCAGCTGGTTTTACATTAAATAGAAATCATAATATAAGGGCATCCGCTCAAACAGGGTTTAGAAACCCTACCACTCAAGATCTTTTTATTGGGTTAGATGCAGGAAGAGCTATTTTGGTAGGTTCATCTCCAGATAACTTAGATAGGTATACTAGAGATTTTGAAACAAGTGCTGGAGGTCAACTTTTAGGACAACCAGCAACCATTACGCAAACAGGGAGAGCAGCTTACGAGAATTCTTATTCTTTAAGTTCAGTAAACAGATTGGGTGAAACCGGAAACCCTGCTGATTTAGAAATAGCGAACCCAGATATCATAACACCAGAACAAGTAGCCTCATTTGAAATTGGGTACAGGGGAAAAATAAATAGATTGGTCGTTGATTTTAGCACCTATTATAATAGTTATAAAGACTTCATTTCACAAGAAGTCGTTATCGCTCCCTACTATGGTACTGTTGGTGATGGCGCACTTTCGGTTGCCGCCTTAGTAAACGATGATTTTCAACCGTATAGCACCTACACGAATAGTGATGCCGATGTTAACTCATACGGCGCCTCATTAGGATTGAGCATGAAAGTACTTGGAAATTATGATTTAGAGGGAAGTTATACCTACACAAAACTAGATTTTGATAGAGAGGCAAATCCTGATTTACAGCTGAATTTTAACACCCCAGAACATAAATTCAAGGCTTCTTTCGGAAATGCTGAATTGTTCGAGAATTTTGGTTTTAATGTCTCGTACAGGTTTAGTGATGATTATTTTTGGGAAGCAACGTTTGCTCAAGGTGTGGTTCCTGAATTCCACAATGTCGATGCACAAATAAATTATTCCGTTCCAAGTATAAAATCTACATTTAAGGTAGGGGGTACAAACATCTTAGGCGATGAGTACTTTACAGCCGTTGGAACAGGTTTTATAGGCTCTATGTACTACCTATCTTGGACTATTAACAACTAATCAAAAATAAAGGTTGAAATGAAAAATTTAAAATATATATATCTTTCTCTTGGAATTTTCGCTTTTACAGCTTGTAATGATCCAGAAGACGTAGACCTAACCCAAGAAATAATTATTGAGGAGACTGCAGAATTAACCGCTGGCTCAGCGGATTTTTCCAATTATGTTGCGTTAGGAGCATCTTTTTCTGCAGGATATACAGATGGGGCTTTGTTTAAAGCAGGTCAGCAAAATTCCTTTCCAGCCATATTGGCCCAACAATTTGCTTTAGCGGGAGGTGGAAGTTTCAATCAGCCACTGATGAATGATAATTTTGGAGGTTTGCTATTGGGAAGTACTCAAATTGCAGATAATCGTTTGGTGTTCAATGGTTCCGGTCCTGTTCGATTGCAGGATTTGATCGGTCCGATAATGCCAACAACAAATTTACGGACAAACAATCCTTCGGGACCTTTCAACAACATGGGTGTGCCGGGAGCCAAAAGTTTTCACTTGGTAGCCAATGGTTATGGCAATGTCGATGGTGTTCTACCGGGTCTGGCCAATCCTTATTTCGCCAGAATGGCAAGCAGTGCCTCTTCTTCCATGTTGGAGGATGCTTTGGCCCAAGGACCAACTTTTTTCACATTGTCTGAGATTGGTGGAGGGAATGATGTATTGGCTTATGCAACCTCAGGAGGCGTAGGCTTAGATCAGAAAGGAAATTTGGATCCCAGAACTTATCGGTCAAACGATATTACGGATCCAAATGTATTTGCCCAAGTTATGTCATCCGCAGTAACGGCTTTAACTGCTAATGGCGCAAAAGGTGTGATCGCGAATGTACCGTATATAACAAACCTGCCTTATTTCACTACTGTTCCTTACAATCCTATTCCATTGGATGCGGCTACTGCTGCGGCAGTGAATAATGCTTACGCTCCATACAATGGCGGTCTACAAGGTGCTTTGGCAGCCTTGACGGGAACAGGTTTGTTTACTGCTGAGGAAGCAGCTTTAAGGACCATCGTTTTTGCCGAGGGCTCTACAAATGCTGTTGTTATTATAGATGAAGATTTGACGGATCTTGGCGCAATTAACCCGGCTTTTGCTGCATTGCCGAAATATAGACAAGCAACTGCCGATGATTTATTGGTATTGACTTCTTCTAGCTTTATAGGAACTTTAGCAGACCCCAATAATCCTTTAACGGTCAATGGAGTTGCTATTCCATTAGCAGATAAATGGGTGTTGACACCTGAAGAGCAAGCTTTGGTTTTAAATGCTACTGACGCTTACAACGCAACTCTTAAGGCTTTAGCTGATGGCAATGGGCTGGCCTTTGTAGATTTTAAGGCTTTACTTGAAGAAGCGGCTACTACAGGAATTACCGATGGCAATTTTACTCTTAAAACGAACTTGGTTACAGGTGGATTGGTCAGTTTGGATGGGATTCATCTAACTTCTAGAGGATATGCTTTATTGGCTAATAAGTTTTTAGAGGCTATTGATGCAACTTATGGATCCAATTTCATTGAAGCACAGGTAAAAGTAAATCTAGGCGCATATCCTACCAACTATTCTCCGTTGTTACAATAACATATTAAGTTACGATACAAAAACGCCTTTCACTGGAAGGCGTTTTTTGTGCTTAAAAAGGGTGAAAAACCACTTTATTTTTAAATTTAAAAGGTATATATTTGCAGCGCGAAAAATATGGTCCCTTAAAGAAGGCGATAAGGTTATAATTCGTTATTTATCACGCTAAACAATAAACATTTAAGTAATGTCAAAAGTTACAGGTAAAGTTTCTCAAATCATCGGACCAGTGGTCGATGTAGAATTCCAATCCGGAGCAAACCTTCCAAGAATTTACGATTCCCTTGAAATAAACCGGAAAGATGGTTCCAAATTGGTCCTTGAAGTACAATCTCATATTGGTGAGAATACGGTAAGAACCATAGCTATGGATTCATCAGATGGATTAAGTAGGGGAGTTGCGGTTGAAGCCACAGGGAGTGCGATTCAAATGCCAATTGGAGATGATGTATACGGCCGTTTGTTCAACGTTATCGGTGATGCCATTGATGGTCTAGGGAACTTGCCTAAAACAGGTAAGGATGGATTGCCAATTCACCGTGAAGCGCCAAAATTTGAAGATTTATCCACCTCTTCAGAGGTGTTGTTCACAGGTATCAAAGTTATCGATTTGATCGAGCCTTATTCAAAAGGGGGTAAAATTGGTTTGTTTGGTGGAGCAGGTGTTGGTAAAACAGTATTGATTCAAGAACTGATAAATAACATCGCAAAAGGTCACGGTGGTCTTTCTGTATTTGCAGGCGTTGGAGAACGTACCCGTGAAGGGAACGATTTGCTGCGTGAGATGTTGGAATCAGGTATTATAAAATATGGTGACGCTTTCTTACATTCTATGGAAGAAGGTGGATGGGATTTATCCAAAGTGGATAAAAAAGTCATGAAAGAATCCAAGGCGACATTTGTTTTCGGACAAATGAACGAACCTCCAGGGGCTCGTGCTCGTGTGGCGCTTTCAGGTTTGACCATCGCTGAATATTTCCGTGATGGAGCAGGTGAAGGTCAAGGAAAGGACGTGTTGTTCTTCGTTGATAACATTTTTCGATTTACACAAGCAGGTTCTGAGGTATCGGCACTTTTAGGCCGTATGCCATCTGCAGTAGGTTACCAACCAACTTTGGCAACAGAGATGGGCGCCATGCAAGAACGTATCACATCAACAAAAAGGGGTTCCATTACTTCTGTGCAGGCGGTTTATGTTCCTGCGGATGATTTAACGGATCCAGCACCGGCAACAACGTTTGCCCACTTGGATGCAACTACCGTATTGTCCCGTAAGATTGCAGAGTTAGGTATTTATCCTGCAGTGGATCCTTTGGATTCCACCTCAAGGATCCTTACCGCAGAGATCTTAGGAAAAGAGCACTATGGATGCGCACAACGAGTAAAAGAGTTATTGCAACGCTACAAAGAACTTCAGGATATTATAGCCATCCTTGGTATGGAGGAATTATCGGAAGAGGATAAGCAAGCGGTAGGAAGAGCAAGGCGTGTACAACGTTTCTTGTCCCAACCATTCCACGTAGCCGAACAGTTTACAGGTATCCCAGGAGTATTGGTTGATATTAAGGAAACAATTAAAGGTTTCAACATGATCATGGATGGTGAATTGGATCACTTACCTGAATCTGCCTTTAACCTTAAAGGAACCATCGAAGAGGCTATAGAAGCTGGAGAGAAAATGTTGGCTGAAGCATAAATAGTTGATAGTTGGCTGTTGATTGGCTATGAGTAAATTAAAAGCTATCAACCTAAAACTAACAACCAACAACTAAAAATATGTACTTAGAAATTGTATCACCGGAAGCTACATTATTTGCAGGAGAAGTTACTTCGGTTACTGTTCCAGGAATAAATGGTGAATTCCAACTTTTGGAAAACCATGCTGCCATCGTTTCATTGTTACAGGAAGGTAATGTGAAGTTTAAGGGCAACAATGTGGTGGTGGAGAATTCCATTAAGGATAAATTTTCAAAGGGAGCCAATGGGGAAACGGTATTGTCCATTGCCAGTGGTACCATTGAAATGAGGAATAATAAAATAATAGTGTTGGCAGATTAAATAGCAGCACGTACTATACTATATAAAAAAGCCAGACTTATACAGTTTGGCTTTTTTATTGGTGCTTATTTTAAACTGATCAAAACCCAATCCCTATCGTCAGAAAAATAGGTTTTTAGCTCCTTGAAACCTACGGCAAAATGGGCCTGTAGGGAGCGGCTGTTTTTTGCATCGACCTCCGTGATTATGCTGTCGAACTCTGGTTGTATGTGGACTTTCATGGCATTGTACAATCCACGGAAAATCCCTTGGTTGCGATAGTTTTTGCCAACACAGATCTGGCCCATGGCAATATATTTTTCTTCCGTGGGTACTACGGCTTTGATTTCCGCAAACATGGGTTTTAAAATATCAATCTTATCGGCAAACATTGGGTGCATGCATAGGGCATAAGCGGCAACGGTATCCCCATCTTTAGCGATGATATGTGGACATACCTCATTCATTTGGTGCAATATCTCAAAGTTGTGTTCAACAGTGACAAACCCGTCCTTTTCCTTTTCCTCAGGGGTTACATTGGCCCATAAATTTGCTTGTTGCAAGGCAAGAATCTGTTCCAATTCTTTGTTTGTAGTAGCAGTGCAATACCTAATTTCCATAGCTATTCAGTTTTAAGCCAAGCCTTTCTTTTTGCCAATACTTCTTTTATTGGTTTTATACCTTCCTTTTCCGAAAGCTGTATGCTGTAGGCTGGGTTTGATTGTAAAACCAAGGTCGTTGATTTTTCAACTCCATATCTTTTAAAAGCTATTTGCAACACATCGCCCACCTTAAACTGGTTGATGAAATCGGAAAACCGTTGTTCTTTATTAAAGGAAATATTATTTATAGAGGTAATGACATCACCATTGTCCAAACCGGCATTATAGGCAGGGCCACCTATGGTAACGCTTCGATCGATAACAGCGGTACCATCTTCTTTTATGGATGCTGAAGCGCCAAAAAATGGTTTTGCAACATCTTGTTTCAGTAAAACTCCCACGGATTCAAAAAGAGGGGTATAATCGGGCATATCACTTTTGTAAACATAGTTGGCAAAGAACTGGTCGCCAAAATCAGCACCTGCATATTTATTCAGTGTATTATGTAGGTCTTCAACTTTATAAGCGTTTTCTTTTTTGCCATAGGTTTGCCATATTAATTTCATATAATCGTCAAGATTAAGATTCTTCTGGCGCAGGGACAGATCCAATGCAAGGCCCAGGACACTGCCATAGGAATAATAGGAAATGAAAGTGTTTTCCCTGTTTACAGGATCCACGGAGGTAGCCGCATCCACAAAGGGCGCTTGGTAGCTCATCTCTATAGGGTTAAAAAATTGTCGTGCTGGAGAATTCCAAACATAGTTAAAAGTACCAGTCAATCCTTCCACATACTCCGTTGGGGAAATAATACCAGCCCTACAAAGGATGAGATTGGTGTAATAGCTGGTAAACCCTTCTGCAAACCATAATTCCCCGCTCATATTGGCCTCGGTAAAATCGAAAGGCTCCAAAGCCTTAGGGCGTATGCGTTCCACATTCCAAGAATGGAAATATTCATGGGACACCGTGCCTATATTTCCTTGCATCCCGCCTTCGGCCAAACCTTCCTTGTCTGTAAGAATCGTCGAATTCCTGTGCTCCATGCCATCTCCAGAAGCATTTGGCACATAGCAGGCCAAAAAAGTATAGGTGCCAAAATCATAATTTGCCAATTCCCCAAAAACCTCTTTTTCTGCCAAAACGATTTTTTTGACTTTTTCCCAGTAGGCATCAAAATCGGCCTCAGTTCCATTGTGGTGTAGGACAAATTGAACAGTCTGTTTTTTATTGTTGGATTCCACTTCAAATTCCCGCAAAGCGTAATTACTGATTTCGGTGGGACTATCCATAAAATAGTCCAAATCACGCGCGGAATAAAGGTTATCCGATACCTTGGGCAATTGGGTGGCTACTTTCCAGTTTAAATCTTCGCGGACCTTAAAGTCTACGGTAATTTCCCGATTACTTAATTCAGGTACGAACATAAAAGTTGCAGGAATATTCAAATGTGCATGGGTCTCATCTATTTGGGAATAGGTGCCGTCCCCACGATTGGCAAATAAGGTATAGCTAAAGTTTATGGTGCCGTCGTGACCCGAAACATCCCATTGGTAAGGATTGGGCCGGGTTATGATTAAGGGGTTTCCTTTGCTATCAGTTGCAGTAACATTATAGACGTTTTTGGCAAATTCATGAAGGGCATATCTTCCTGGGGAAGTACGGCTCATACGAATTCCAATGGTATCCTTGGTCAGGTCTGGAAAAGTTGCATTTATTTCAGCTTCGTGGTGCACCGCATTTTCAAACGAAATACTGTAGGTGTTTGTTTGGGCACCAATAGTGCCAGTAAGTAAAATTAGGAATAAAAGCGAGAGCAATTTTTTCATTTTTCAAGGGTTTGTTGTCACGAATATAACATTTAAAAATAGGAAATACTACATTTGTGTTATGGACGATTTTCCTAATAAATTGCGAGAGAAACTATCGGATAGAGCGGCAAATAACGCCCTCAGGAAACTGACCGTTTCGTCTACTCCCATAGATTTTGCCTCCAATGATTATTTGGGATTTTCCAAGAATTCCAATATTTTTGAAGGGGCTTCAAAGCTGTTGACGGAAAGTAACTTTACACTCAATGGCGCCACCGGATCCCGATTATTATCGGGGAACAATCATTTCTACGAGACATTGGAGAATACCCTTGCATCCATCCATGACATCCCGGCTGCACTTGTTTTTAATTCGGGCTACGATGCCAATTTGGGATTGTTGGGTTCCGTGCCACAAAGGGGTGATATTATTTTATATGATGAATTGATTCATGCTTCCATTAGGGATGGTTTGGGAATGAGTAACGCCAAAGCCTACAAGTTTAAGCATAATGATCTAGCAGATGTGCATCGGCTCTTAGAGGCTAACCGAAGTATAGCAAATAATGGAGAAGTATATATCATTACCGAATCCGTTTTTTCAATGGATGGGGACACCCCTGATTTAGCTGCATTTGTTCAATATTGTAAAGACCATAGCTGTCGTTTGATTGTGGATGAAGCCCATGCGGTAGGTGTTTTTGGCGCTTCTGGGACGGGGTTATTGCAGGAATTGGGTTTGCACCAACAGGTATTTGCGAGGATTATCACCTTTGGGAAGGCCATGGGATGTCACGGGGCAGCGGTTTTAGGTAGCCAAACGTTAAAACAATATCTGGTCAACTTTGCAAGAAGTTTCATCTACACCACGGCAATGCCGCCACATTCTTTGGCAACCATCCTAATGTCCTATCAGGAATTGGCCCACACTTCTAGTTTGGCTAAACTTCATGAAAACATTAGGTATTTTAGGGAACAATTGGCGTTACGGGGTTTAGATTTTATTGAAAGTAATTCGGCCATCCAATGTTGTGTAATTAGGGGCAATGATCGGGTAAAGGGTATTGCATTACAATTCCAAGAAAAAGGGTTCGATGTTAAACCTATAATGTCACCTACGGTCAAGGAAGGGCAAGAGCGATTGCGGTTTTGTTTGCATGCATATAATACGAAAACCGAAATAGCAGAAGTGTTGGGGTTATTGGCTATCTTCATTTAAAAAATACTATGGGTCAGGAATTTTATACGTTGGGGGCTTTTGAATATGTTGCCGATGTGCAAATTATAAAAGGCCGACTGGAAGCTGAAGGCATACAAGTTTTTCTTAGGGATGAAAATACGCTGAATTCAGATCCACTGATCAGTAATGCCATTGGTGGGGTAAAGCTTTTAGTGTATTCCACTGACAAGGACGAAGCTTTGGAAATTTATAATGAAATCCGGAATTACGCTACAGATAATCAGGGAGAATTAATAGTTTGTCCCAATTGCAAAGCTCGGCGTTCAGAAACATATTATAACAGAAAAACCCTATTTTATAAACTTTTTCCATTTTTTGAAAAGAAAAAGTACAAATGTTTAAATTGTAATTTTATTACACAACCCTAGTACCATACCACTACATGAAAAGAATATTTGTTACAGGAATCTCTACAGAAGTAGGAAAAACAATTGCCTCCGCCATCATTGTGGAAGCATTGGAAGCAGATTATTGGAAGCCTATACAAGCTGGGGATCTGGATCATACGGATAGTCATAAAATAGCTGATTTGGTTTCCAATAAAAAAACGGTTATCCATAAAAACAGCTATGCCCTTAAAACTCCTATGAGTCCACATGCTGCTGCAGAATTGGACGGGGTCACTATTGATGTCAATAAAATTCATGAGCCCAAGACTGTGAACCATTTGGTCATTGAAGGCGCAGGTGGCCTATTGGTGCCTTTAAATAATTGGGACACCATTTTGGATATCATTATGCCCACCTACAATGTGGTTGTGGTCTGTAGACATTACCTCGGAAGCATCAACCATTCGCTTTTGACCATAGGCTGGTTGCAAATGAAGGGGTACAATGTGTCCATTATTTTTAGTGGCAAGGAGCATCCTACCACAGAAAGCATTATAATGAAAAAGACCCAGGCACCTGTCATAGGGAGAATAGATGAGGAAACATCCTTTGATAAGGCGACGATCAAAAAGTATGCAGCCCTTTTTAAAGCCAATCTGGAATTACTTTAACCGCTGTCTGATCTCCGCGTGATCAATGATCTTAATGATGCGGTAATGTTCGTTTAGGTAGTTTCTTGTAAACATATTTTCCGTGACATTTTCCTTGGCAAAAAAATTTTCCTTATCCCTGGTAATGACCAAATTGGGTTTTACGTCTTCCAACAGATATTTTATTTCTTCCATTGCTGTTTTTCTTGTGGTGCCGCTATAACGAAACATTTCTACCTTACAGATGTTACTGGGATGTGTAGAAATCTTGGTCAAGGGTTTTTTGTCCATCAGCCAGTAACCAATATGGTATTCCAAAAACAAGATATTGGAACTATCCAGGTTCTGATCTTTAATGTACTGAGGCACTTCAATGCCCTCCCCATTAAAAAATGTCCCCTTTTCTACTTTGTGCTTAACAATGGCGTAATACTCCATATAACTCTCTAAAGGGACCAATAGCATTATAAATATATAATAGGGCTTCCACTTAAAGCGGTTCATAAGTGGAACCGTACCCAATACCATTCCAACCAAAAGGAGCAAAGCTGGATATATTTGGATCAGGTAGTGCCCATTGATTTTACCCCCTCTCACAAAAGAGAACAATATTCCAAGCACGGTCACGAACAAGACCTGCACATGTGGATTGTTTAAATCGAGATATTTTTTTTTCCAAGCCCAAAGGAAGAAGCCTAAAATAATTATGCAAGTGGGCATCACATCTAAAAGGGTGCCCCTATTTGCGGCGGCATATTCCAAGGGCGCCAAGATGACCGATTGCCACCATAGTCCTGTGAGACCGTTTTGGTAGTAGGGTAAAACGGTGAGCAGAATGACAAGAACCGCCCCCAATCCAAGAAAAACCAAATTCAGGAGTCCCTGTTTCAATTTCTTTTCTGCAAAGGATCTATATAGGAGAAATAGGCCCAATACCAATACGGCATAAGCAAGGTTGAGCTTGGTCATCACTGTTAATCCCAATAAAACCCCTGCCATTCCATACCAATAGTACTTATGGTATTTTAGGATAATAAAAATAGCTGGCATCAAAAAGGCGACGCTAAGATGTTCCGACATGACACCTTGAAGGCTTCCGAAGAGACTTTGTAGCACGGTACATGCAATAGCGGTCCAAATCCCCAGTTTGTTGCTTCCCAATTCCTTCCCTATTCTAAAGGTAAAAAAGGTAGTGATGGCTACTACCAAGGTGCCAAAAACACGAATGGCGATAAAGCTTTTTCCAAAGGCATAAATGATTCCGGCAAAGAATAGAAAGGTGATGGGCGGTTTTAGGTCCCAAAGCTCGGTATACGGCAAATGGCCCTCTACCCAAGATTGGCCCATTAGTATAAAGGTGCTTTCATCCCGGTCTATATAATCCCTAAAGAAAAAAGGGGCCCTAATAACAAAGGCCAATAGAAATAAGAAGAGAAAAACCGTCCTGTTCTTAAGGCTATTGAAATTGGTGTTGTGCAAATCAAATGCCATGGTAAACACAAGAGGTTTTAAGTTTATTTCCCATCTTTGCAAGATAGATAAAAAGCCGGTTCTTTAAATTTTATACAATTGAAAAATATTTCGGAAAGAGATGCAAAACATGTGTGGCACCCGTTGACACAGCATAAGCTACATCCTAGAATGTTAGGGATTACAAAGGCCAAGGGCGCCTTGTTGTTTGATGAAAGTGGAAAGGAATACATAGATGGGATCTCCTCTTGGTATACCAGTGTCTATGGCCATTGCAATGACTATATTTTGGAAAAGGTCTTTCGGCAAATGCAACAGTTGGACCAAGTGGTTTTTAGTGGGTTTACCCATGAGCCTGCGGTAAAGCTATCGGAAGAGCTTATTAAAATATTACCCTCGAATCAAGAAAAATTATTTTTCTCCGATAATGGCTCCACCGCCACTGAAATTGGAATTAAAATGGCATTGCAATACCATTTTAACAAAGGAGAAAAGAGAAATGTGCTATTGGCGTTTGAAAATGCCTTTCACGGGGACACCTTCGGGGCGATGTCCGTTTCCGGACTATCGGTCTATAACGGTCCCTTCGAGGATTTTTTTATGGAGGTGAAACGCATTCCACCGCCCAGCAAGGAAAATTTAAAGGAGGTCCTTTCCTTGTTGCACACCTATCTTTTGGATGAGAACATTGCCGGGTTTATCTATGAGCCATTGGTTCAAGGGGCCGCAGCCATGCAAATGCACGATGCCGAAGGGCTTAGTGAGATTTTAAAAATACTCAAGGAACACCATGTAGTCACCATTGCCGACGAGGTCATGACCGGTTTTGGAAAAACGGGGACCCACTTTGCATCGGACCAGATAGAAACAAAACCGGATATCATATGTATGTCGAAAGCCCTGACAGCCGGACTCATCCCTATGGCAATCACCAGTTGTACCCAAGCTGTTTACGATGCGTTTTACAGTGATGATATGGCAAAAGGACTTTTTCACGGTCATACCTATACTGCCAACCCGTTGGCATGTGCGGCAGCTTTGGCCGGACTGGAACTGTTGCAATCCAAAGAAATACAGGAGAATATAGCCCGAATAATAAAGTCGCACCAAGCCTTTGATAAACGGATAAAAAACCATCCCAAAGTAGCCCGGACCAGACAAACTGGGATTATTTATGCCTTGGACCTGAATATAGAGATGGAGCGTTATGGTAATCTTAGGGATAAATTGATGCAGCACTTTATGGAGCGAGGTGTCTTTTTAAGACCTTTGGGAAGTACCATTTATATCACTGCGCCCTATATTATCTCCGATGTACAATTGGAGCAGATTTACCGTGCCATTGAAAGTGTTTTTGATATCGTTTAAAAAATCAGCCTATTTTGAGTAACCTTATATCCATAACGTCCCTAGCATCCATTTCTCCCTTGGGAATTACCTTGGAGGAGTCATGGGAGAATTATCTAAAGGACGGACATCATCTGATTGAGAAAAAAATAGGGGATGCCAAAGCGTGGGTCGCCCCGCTTTGTGCCCCTGCCAAAAATGAGATAGAAAAGTTAAAAGCAGCTGATCCAAAATACAAGAATCTCGACAATAGTGTGCTTTATGCGATGTTCGCAGCACGAAAAGCCATGGAAATGGCGAGGTGGAAATTGGGGGATGATTTTGGGGTCAATGTAGGCTCCTCTAGGGGAGCCACAACCCTTTTTGAAAAGTACCACCAGGAATTTTTGCGCTCCAATAAGACCTCCACCTTGGCCTCACCGACAACTACTTTGGGGAATATCTCTTCCTGGATCGCCCATGATCTGCAGACCCAAGGCCCGGAAATATCTCATTCCATTACCTGTTCCACAGCCCTTCACGCGGTATTGAACGGGATGGCCTGGATCAAAAGTGGGATGGCGGATAAGTTTATGGTAGGGGGATCCGAAGCGCCTTTGACACCTTTTACCATTGCCCAGATGAAGGCTTTGAAAATTTATTCCAGAGAAGAATCGGACTATCCTTGTCGCGCTTTGGACCTGGAAAAAAAGTCGAATACCATGGTCTTGGGCGAGGGTGCCTCCATGATCTGTATGGAAAGGGGCAGAAAAGACAATGCCTTGGCCGTGATAGAAGGGGTAGGCTACGCCACGGAAGTTTTACAGCACAACATTTCCATATCCACGGAGGCCGAATGTTTCCAGCGCTCCATGCGTATGGCCTTGGGTACTACGAATCCTGATGAGGTAGATGTGATTGTGATGCATGCCCCGGGCACCATAAAGGGCGATTTATCTGAAAAAAATGCCATTGCGAAGATTTTCCGTAACAAAATTCCACTTCTTACTACTAATAAATGGAAGATTGGACATACTTTCGGCGCATCGGGGATGTTGAGTATGGAACTTGCCATATTAATGATGCAGCACCAAAAATTTATAGACGTTCCCTATTTAAATGAAGTCAAGATCCCGGAAAAGATCATTAAGGTCATGGTAAATGCCGTAGGTTTTGGGGGAAATGCCGTGTCCGTTCTTCTTTCACGGTAGGTAAGTATTTTTCAAAAATATAGGAAAATATTCTATCTTACCAGGCTTTAACAAAAACTTGTAAGATATATGGAACTTTGGTTTGAAGGATTGCCCATCTTCGAAAAAATTTATTGGGTCGTAGCAATTATCTCTTCTGTTATTTTGATGATCCTTTTGATCCTGACCATGATCGGGAGTGACGCAGATGAATTTGGCGGCGATGTGGATGCCGAAATTGAAGGTGATACGGGAATTGGTTTCCAATTCTTGTCCATAAAAAATTTCGTGGCTTTTCTGACTATTTTTGGATGGTCAGGAATTGCCTGCCTTGAAGGGGGCTGGTCCAAGACCATGACCGTCCTAATTTCCTTGGTCTGTGGTCTTATTATGATGTTTGCCATGGCTTCCCTGTTTTATTATTTGAGCAAACTACAAAGCAGTGGCACCCTTAAACTCCGCAATGCCTTAAATCAGGTGGGGGAAGTCTACCTCACCATTGGCTCCAATAGATCTTCTATTGGCAAGGTGAGCATAAAAGTACAGGGGACACTCCGCGAATTGGATGCCCTTACCGAAGAGGCCA
>JBLGAT010000035.1:0-26942 GCA_047612485.1 Psychroserpens sp. | reverse complement strand
AGAACTATTTATCTTTGGGCTATTTAAGGCTTCTTAGGCCCTCATATACTACAATCCCGACGGCATTGGCCAAGTTGAGACTTCTGATGCGCTCATTATAGATTGGGATTTTAAACAATTGATCAGCGTTGGTTTCCAGAATATCTTTGGATAGGCCCGAAGATTCTTTTCCAAAGATCAAGAACATATCATCTGTAAAGTCTATGTCCCAATGGTCTTTTGTACCATGACTGGATAAAAAGGCCATTTTTTTGTGCTTGTTCACCTCAAAGAATTCGTCTACATCCTCGTAAATGGTAAGGGAGAGGTATTGCCAGTAATCCAATCCGGCCCTCTTCACCCTTTTGTCATCCAATTCAAACCCAAAGGGTTTTACCAGATGCAGGTGGGATCCGGAAGCGAGGCTCAATCTTCCAATGTTTCCAGTGTTGTTGGGTATTTCAGGTTCTAAAAGTGCAATGTTAAACCCCATAGTATTTGTTTCTTAATTACAAAAATAAAAGTGCGCTTATCCCAAAACACAGTTAAGATAAGCGCACCTATATAAAATTCTAAATGAAATTACAGCGTACGTAGGTACTCCGCCAATGCCCGTGCATCTTCCTCTGAAAGATTTTGGTTCAACATTACAGCGTTGTTGTATTCTTTTAATAAGGCTTTCGCAATAGGGTCTTCTTTGAGCATTCCATCAGGGTTAAGGATCATGTTCATCACCCATTCTGGACTTCTTCGGTCGTAAACACCTTTTAGTGCTGGTCCAATCATGCGTTGTTCTGCCATATGGCAAGCGGTACAAATAGCATTGAATTTTGCTTCCCCTTTCGATGCAAGGTCAGCATCAATGGTTGCCTCAAAAGACATGGATCTTATAGGGCCAACACCTTTGTTGCTCAAATCAACAGGAACACCTGCATCTGAATCTGCTGCCTTCACTTCTTTTTTGGTGCGGTTCATTTCAAAACCACCTTTCTTTTCTTCTTTTTTTTCGCCACACCCTACCATTAGGGAGCCAAGAACTAAAATTGTGAGTAATTTTTTCATTTGAGAATGTTGTTTGTTACCACTAAGATAATAAATAGGAAGATTAAAATACTTCTTCTAGGAAAATTGCACTTCTTTTTTCAGTGTAGGTTAAATTATTGGGAGCGTAGAAACCTACATGGCCTCCAAATTTCGGTATTTCTAAGAATAGATTTGTGTTTTTTTCTGCTTCAATAATTGGATAACATTCAGGACCTAAGAATGAATCATTTTGGGCATTGATCAATAGGGTTGGTACTGTAATGTTTTCTAACAGCGGAAGACAACTGCATTTTTTATAGTAATCCAGGGCATCTTTAAAACCGTGGGCCTTACTGGTATAGATATCATCAAAATCCTTTAGGTTCTTGATATTCTGGATATCGGAGGAAGTGATTTCCTTGGGAAACAATTTTTGTTTCAGCACCAACTTTTCAATCAGGTGTTTTTTGAACCTTTTCGCATAAAGAAAATTCCTGGGTTTCAATAGCTCCTTTAAGGAGCTGTGCAGATCACAAGGGACCGAAACAGCTAAAGCTGCCTTTAACTCTTTTGGGAGATCACTGCCTTTCTCTCCCAAATATCGCAAAGCCAAGTTGCCCCCCAAACTAAATCCCTTTAGGATAATTGAAGCGTATACCTGCTTAGAAACCACATGATCAATAACCGCCTCCAAGTCTTCTGTGGCACCGGAATGATAGGATCTGAACAAACGGTTGGTCTCTCCACTGCAACCCCTATAATTCACTGCACACACATCGTAGCCATCAGTGTTCAAAGCTTTAGCGCTACCGATGATATAGGGTCTTTGGGCATTTCCCTCCAATCCATGTAATAATATGACAACCTTGTCTGTTTTCTTATCCGCAAAACTCCAATCTAAATCCAGGAAATCCCCATCCGCCAAGGAGATCCGTTCCCTTTGTTGAATAATGCCATCAATTTTCCGGATTACTCCAGCGTAAATGGTAGCTAAATCTCCATTTTGGAATAAAAAGGGTGGTTGATATTTTGATTGGACTATGGGCATGGTCTATCTTAAAGAAAATCAGATTATATGTATTTTGGATAAATTTCCAACAGTTTTATTTGTTCCTCTATGGCCGACTTAAATTCTGTTTTAAGCCTGTTGGTAAGCTCCCCGACCGAAATGGTGTCGTCTATTGTAGCGACTCCTTGACCTGCAGACCATATGGTTTTCCACGCTTTTGCTTCCGTATCCAGTTCCTTACCAAAATCAATCTTGGTATCTTTTTTTAAATCCTCTTGGGTAATCCCAGCGGCCTTTAAACTGTCTCTAAGAAAATTGGCATGGACCCCAGAAATGGCAGCGGTGTAAACTACATCGCTTGCAGTTGAACCCTCTATCATTTTTTGATAGTTATCATTGGCCATACTTTCGGTAGTATTGATAAACCGTGTCCCCATATAGGCCAAATCGGCTCCCATTTGCATAGCGGAGGCAATATCTCGTCCGGTACTGATACAGCCTGAGAGAATGATGGTCTTATGATAAAATCGTTTGATTTCTGCTACCAAGGTCATAGGATTGATGGTGCCTGCATGGCCTCCTGCACCAGCGGCGACAAGGATTAACCCATCTACGCCTGCTTCGGCGGCTTTCTCTGCATGTCTTTTCTTAATAATATCATGAAATACGAGTCCGCCATAACTATGGATGGCCTCTACCACCTGGGATACTGCTCCAAGGGAGGTGATTATTAAGGGTACTTTGTGTTTGATGCACAACATTAGATCTGCTTGCAATCTAGGATTGGTCTTGTGCACAATAAGGTTTACGCCAAAAGGGGCAGGTTTCTTCCCTGTTTCTTCTTCAAACTTTCCAAGCGCTGACTTTATTTGAATCAGCCATTCCTCAAAGCCTTCACTGGTCCTTTGGTTAAGTGCGGGAAACGTTCCTATGATGCCATTTTTACAACATTCTATCACCAATTCTGGTCCGGAAATTAAAAACATTGGAGCAGCAATAACGGGAAGTGCTAAATCCGTAATGAAGGGAGCTTTTGAATTCATGTCTTATCAGTTTATGGAGTCTTAATATAACTATAATTGTTAGTTTTTTGTCTTAGAAGAGCTCTCCTTTTCAAAACTATGGTATTTTTACAATTAGTATGCATGCATAGTAAAAAAATATTCTAAAAAGATGTATTTAAAAGAGTTTGAAATTCGTTGGAGCGATATTGATGCCAATGGGCATTTGGGTAATACGGCCTATGTCAATTATATGAGCCATACACGTATGACCTTCCTTAATGAACTTGGGTTCAATTAAAAATTGATGGCGGATCTTCATTTTGGACCCGTAGTTTTCTATGTACTATTTTAAAGAGGTGTTTCCCGGCAAGCCCGTGAAGGTATCCTTGGAATTGGTTGGTTTGAGTGAGGATGTGATGTTCTTCGAATTCCACCATAACTTCTATGATGGTAAGGGAAGAAAATTTGCCCATTGTGAAATGATAAGGGCTTGGATAGATATGAACACTAGGGCGTTAACAGTGTTGGGCCATGAGTTTTTGAAAAATTTCAATACTATGGAAAAGTCTCCTGTATTCCATACACTTACCAAGGAGAATGCCCGAAAATATGCCAAAAAGCCTATGGACTTGGTTTAGGTTTTTTGGAGGCCAAGTACACCCCGATCAATACTAGGCCTATGGCCAATGTCTTGATCAAGGTTAGGTAATCCTTTCCCGTAATCAATGCAAAAAGAATTCCTATTAGTGGCTGTATATAAACGAAGGCCCCTAAGGTGGATGCCTTTAATTGTGTCAAAGCATATATGTTGAACAAATAGGTCAGAAAAGTGGTGCCAATGACCACAAAGGCGATTACTCCATATACTTCCAATGGCATTTGGGACCATTGGATCTCACTGAATTCAGAATATGTTATCGGTAGGTTGATAATGACCGCAATGGTGAACAGCCATTTCATTAACGTAAAAGGGTGGTATTTTTCAATTAGGCTTTTGGCAACTATCAAATAAGCGCCATAACTGGTGGCATTTAGGATAAAAAGGGTATTTCCCAAAGGAATATTGGGTGCATCTTGCCGTATTTCTGCACCAAAAAGAACGAGCGCCAACGCGCCTATAAATCCTAAGAATACGCCTGAACCCTTTAAGAGGGTGATTTTCTCTTTGATAAGAAGGGCCGAAAGGACCACCACTATGATGGGGGTAATGGTAACCAATACGGCACTATTGATGGGCGTGGACAGATCCAATCCCTTAAAAAAGGCTAGCATATTAATGACCATTCCCAAGATGGCACAGACCAATATCCGAAGCCAATCCCTGTGCTCTATTTTTTCTTTGGGACCAAAAAAAGAGATGCCCCAAAAAAGTATTGCGGCCCCCGTTACCCTGATAAAGATAAATCCGAAAGGTTTTACATAGGTCGGCATTACCCCTTTGGCAATGGTATGGTTAATGCCATATATTATGGTTGCCCCAATGGCCGCCAAGATGGCAAGGGTTCTTTTGCTCAAGGGTGAAGTATTTCTTTTGCAGCTGCAATTTCTTTCTTGCTATTGCCTATAAAGATTTGATTATCGATGCGTATCACAGGCCGTTTTAAAAAGGTATAATGTTCTAAAATCAGGGACTTAAAGTCCTCCTCGGAAAGATTTTTGTTGCCCAAGCCCCTTTCTTTGTACATCCTCGCCCTTTTGCTGAACAGACCTTCGTAACTCCCGGAGAGAAGTTTCATTTCATCCAGTTGTTCTGAGGTTATAGAGGATGTTTTTATATCCTGAAGGGCAACACCATCTAAAGGTTGTAACTCTTTCAAAATTCTCTTGCAGGTATCACAGGTGCTTAGGTGGTAAATTTTTTTTGTCATGACCATAAACAATTTAAAGGCAAATCCATTGCAAAGAAACCTAATTCAAGTGGATTGTACTATTTTTATAAAAAATCAGAACATTGGAATACTTACTTGACATCACTCTTCAGAACAGAAAAATATTGCACAAATTCCTCACAGAAACGCCGAGGGAAAAGCTATTCACAATTCCGGTAGGCTTCAATAACAACATCTGGTGGAACATTGCCCACGTGGTGGTCACACAGCAATTATTGGTCTATAAGATGAGCAATCTTCAAATGAGGATTGATGATGGGATGGTGGAAGCGTATAGGAAAGGGACATTTCCTAAAGGAGAAGTTTCCGATGAAGAGATAAAAAAGATGGCCGATCTTTTACTTTCCACGGTCGAATGGTTAAAAGAGGATTATGAGAATGGACTTTTTAAACAATTCAATAGCTATACCACAAGTGTCAATATAACGTTGGATAAGGTGGAAGATTCCATTGCGTTCAATACCTTTCATGAAGGCATACATCTCGGAGCAATTCTGGCTTTAAGAAGGGCAGTCTAAAATTAATCTACCTTACGATTTAGTTTAAAGGTCAAATAATCTCTAACCTCATTGAAGGGCAAGTTTACTACAATGGGGCCATCGGCATAGGATGCCACTTCATATTGGTCGTAGAAAAGCTTTAGCCCGTCTTTGGTAAAGCCTATGTTCTCCGAAAGATAGAACCTATTGTCATCGAACATAAATCCGGTGCTATTGATGGGTTTTCCTTGTGGCACATGTTCTTGGATTCTAAATTTGGTTTCGGCAAAACGCATAAAAACATCTTGATCCTTAAATAATTCCCAGTTTTCCAGTTCCAAACCTTTCTTTTTGTCGAAATTTAGAAAGCGCGTCGGTGCATAGCCGTGTGCGCCCCCGGTAAAAATATACGCCCTTAGTTGAATGGTCACTATATTCTCATCCTCATAAGCAACCTCACCGTCTATCTTGGCTTCCCAACCTATGGTCTCATCTGGGAACTTGTTTTTTTGCATGGTATAACCATTCTTAAAGGAGGTAATTGCAGCCTCTATGGTGGAAACATCCATACCATCTTCAAAGGTCATCAAATAGATGATTTCTTCTTTTAGTGAATTGTTTATCGTTTTGGCGATTTTAGATTCTTCCAGGGCATTGGGAATAGTTATTTTTACATTGGGGCAATTTTCGCATCCATCACTTAAATATTTGGTGGGGGCAAAAACTATTTTGTCTTCTTTTTCGCAACTTGCAAGCGTTAGAATAAGTAATGTTAAAAAAGAAAACAGCTTCTTCATGAATTTGTAAATTGATTGAATGTACAAATGTAATGCTTCATTACATTCATTAAGAGATAACAATACATTTGTAATAGAAGATTTTAATATGAGCGAAAAAGACTTAAGATTCAATAGTAAAACGATTCATGGTGGACAACAACCAGACAAGGCCTATGGTGCGGTAATGCCCCCAATTTACCAAACCTCCACCTATGCCCAGACCACTCCTGGGGGTCACCAAGGATACGAATATTCCCGAAGTGCAAACCCCACTAGGACCGCTTTGGAAAACTCCTTGGCTAGCATAGAAAATGGAAATTACGGCTTGGCATTTGGCAGTGGATTGGCGGCTATTGATGCTGTAATAAAACTCCTATCTACTGGAGACGAGGTTATTTGCACAAATGATATTTATGGTGGCAGCTATAGATTGTTCAAAAATATTTTTGAAAAATTCGGGATTACCTTTCATTTTATTGGCATGCAAAATTCGGACAAAATAGCCGATTATATTACGGAAAAGACCAAATTGATTTGGGTAGAGACGCCTACAAATCCCATGATGAATATCATAGATATCGTATCCGTGGCCAAATTGGCCAAAAAACACAATATTCTTTTGGCCGTTGATAACACCTTTGCCACTCCATATCTACAACTGCCACTGGATTTAGGGGCCGATATCGTAATGCATTCTGCAACAAAATACTTGGGCGGTCACAGTGATGTGGTCGTTGGAGCCTTAGTGGTTAAGGATAAAGAATTGGCAGATCAGCTATATTTTATTCAAAACGCCAGTGGGGCGGTATGTGGTCCAATGGACAGTTTTTTGGTGTTACGAGGGATCAAAACCTTGCACATTAGGATGCAGCGCCACTGCGAGAACGGAAGGGCCATTGCGCAATACTTAAAAAACCATCCGAAAATTGAAAAGGTCTATTGGCCAGGTTTCGAAGACCATCCCAATCACAGTATTGCCAAAAACCAAATGAAGGATTTTGGTGGGATGATTTCTTTTGTGACAAAAGGAGCAAATTATAAAGATGCCATTGCCATTGTCGAGAAACTAAAGCTTTTCACCTTGGCCGAATCTTTGGGCGGAGTAGAAAGTTTGGCCGGACATCCAGCCAGTATGACCCATGCCAGTATCCCAAAAGAAGAACGGGAAAAGAGTGGGGTTGTTGATGCGTTGATACGCTTAAGTGTTGGAATTGAAGACGAAAATGACCTTATTGCCGATTTGGAACAGGCAATCGGATAATATTTTGTCAAATTTTTAAAATAATAGACTTTAAATTGTTGGAATACTATAATTTTGCCCGTATATTTTCAATTCATCAAAATTAATAATAATCAAGTTTTTTATGGAAGCAAAGATTAAAGCGTTTATGGAGGAGGTGACATCTCGAAATGGTCACGAACCAGAATTCATTCAGGCAGTTCATGAAGTAGCTGAAACCGTAATACCATATATAGCAAAACACGATATCTACAATGGGAAAAATATCCTTTTGAGGATGGTTGAACCAGAGAGATTGATTTCTTTTCGTGTTTCTTGGGTAGATGACGATGGAGTTATCCATGTGAATAGAGGGTATAGGATTCAAATGAATTCTGCCATTGGACCATATAAAGGCGGATTGCGTTTTCACCCAACGGTCAATGCAAGTATCCTTAAATTCTTGGCATTTGAGCAAGTATTTAAAAATAGTTTGACCACGCTGCCTATGGGCGGCGGTAAAGGAGGTTCGGATTTTGACCCTAAAGGGAAATCCGATGATGAAGTAATGCGTTTTTGCCATGCTTTCATGACAGAGCTTTGTAGACATATTGGACCTAACACCGATGTACCTGCCGGAGATATAGGTGTTGGCTCAAGGGAAATTGGTTTCTTGTTCGGAATGTACAAGAAAATAAGAAATGAGTTTACTGGAGTTTTAACGGGTAAAGGCCGTTCTTGGGGTGGTTCTTTAATACGTCCGGAAGCAACTGGTTATGGTACGGTATATTTTGCCCAGAGTATGTTGCAAACACAAGGTAAAGATTTTTCAGGCAAAAAGGTGGTGATTTCCGGATCAGGAAATGTAGCGCAATTTGCGGCAGAAAAAGCAATACATTTGGGGGCTAAAGTGTTAACGCTTTCAGATTCCCAAGGCTATATTTTTGATAAGGACGGTATTGACACAGAGAAACTGGAATTTGTAATGGACCTTAAAAATAACAAAAGAGGTCGTATTTCTGAATATGTTGATAAATACAAATCAGCTACCTTTCATAAAGGATCAATACCTTGGGAAGTTGCCTGTGATATTGCGTTGCCTTGTGCTACACAAAATGAGTTGGATGGCGATGCTGCAAAAACATTGATTAAAAACGGATGTATTTGTGTGGCTGAAGGCGCAAACATGCCTTCTACACCTGAAGCGATTCATGAATTCCATACTGCAAAAATATTATTCGCGCCAGGAAAGGCTTCCAATGCAGGTGGTGTAGCCACCTCTGGTCTGGAAATGTCGCAAAACTCATTACGTATAAGTTGGACACGTGAAGAGGTTGATGGTCGTTTAAAAGATATTATGGAGGATATCCACGATTCTTGTATTCAATATGGTAAGGATGAGGATGGATATTGCAACTATGTAAGAGGAGCGAATATTGCTGGCTTTGTAAAAGTTGCTGATGCCATGCTTGCTCAAGGGGTGATCTAAAGATTCCCACAACAGATATTAAAGGCTTTCCAATAATTGGAGAGCCTTTTTGTTTTGGACCTACTTTTTAATGAATGAACCTATTATCTTTATCGTTCCTAACCACAATAGATGCAAGTTACAACCAAGGCAATTGTTCTTTCGGGGTTTAAATATGGGGATACCAGTCTTATCGTAAAAGCGTTTACGGAGCAAAGCGGCCTAAAAACATACCTGCTGAAAGGGGTATTGGCTTCCAGAAAGGGGAAGATGAAATCAGCTTATTTTCAACCCTTGATGCAATTGGAAGTAGTGGCCTATCATAAAAACAAAGGGACCATGGAAAGTATCAGGGAGGTTCGGGTAAATTATCACTACGAATCCCTTCATACCAACATAACGAAAAATGCGATGACCCTATTTTTGGCAGAAATGCTCGCCAACAGCATTTTTGAGGAAGAGGAAAACAAGGAGTTGTTCCAATTCATAGAGGCATCGTTACAGTGGTTGGACACCCATGATGAAATCTCCAATTTCCATTTGTACTTTTTACTTCGACTGACCAAGTATTTCGGCTTTTTCCCACAAAGGGATGAAACGGATGCACCCTACTTTGATCTGATGGCAGGGGAGTTTGTTCAGAGTGCAACGTTACACCCCATGTTACACGGAGAAAACTTAAATTACTTTAAAGCGTTTTTGGGCATAAAATTTGATGAGTTACATTCTGTAAAAATGAAGAAGGTGAACCGGCAAGAACTGCTAAAATCACTTATTTTGTATTTTGAATTACATTTACAGGGATTTCGAAAACCTAAGTCCTTGGCGGTTTTAAACGAAGTTTTCAGTTAGTATGCGTGAAATAATTTTCATTGTTTGTTTAGTAATCTTTCAGATGGTTCCGGCTCAAGAATTTGTCATTTTGGATGCGGACAACCAAGAACCCATTCCCAATGTGGCCATTTATAATCTTGATAAAAGCAAAACTGTGATTTCCGATCTCTATGGAAAGGCAGATTTGGGGATTTTCGCTACTTATGAGCGCATCATTTTTAAACATATCGGATATCAAGTCAAAAGGACTTCCAAGTCCCTTTTGTCAAGAAGGGGAAATAACAAGGTGTTTTTGACCATGAATGCCGAGCAATTGGACGAAGTGGTCATGTCCATCTCCAAATGGGAGCAACAGCGGAAAGATATTCCCCAAAAAATAACATCTATTGATGCAAGGACTATTGCATTTAATTCGCCTCAAACTTCCGCAGACCTTTTGCAAAATAGCGGGAAGGTTTTCGTACAGAAAAGTCAATTGGGTGGAGGAAGCCCAATGATTAGAGGGTTTGCCACCAACCGACTTTTAATTACGGTAGACGGCATCCGTATGAACAATGCCATTTTTCGTGGGGGCAATATCCAAAATATTATTTCAATAGACCCATTTATCATAAAAAACACGGAAGTGATCTTCGGGCCCGGCTCCGTGATTTATGGGAGCGATGCCATTGGGGGGGTAATGAATTTTTATACCCAGACCCCGCACTTGGCCATAGCAGATAGTCTACGTGTTTCAGGGAATGCGAATTATAGGTATTCCACTGCCAACAATGAAAACACTTGGCATGCCGATATAAATTATGGCAAAAGGAAATGGGGGTTGCTGACAAGTGTGTCCTATTCGGATTTTGGGGATCTAAAAATGGGAAAGAACGGTCCTGAATCTTATTTGAGAGGAAATTATGTGGTTCCCTCCGTGGATGGGGACGAATTAGTGATAAATTCCAATCCTAGGAAGCAAGTGTCTTCGGGTTATGACCAAATCAATATAATGCAAAAAGTAGCCTACAAGCCCAACAATTCCTGGGATTTGGACATGGGCCTATTTTACTCGGCCACCTCGGATTACTCTAGGTATGACAGATTGATAAGACCTAACAGGGCAGGTGATGGCTTGCGATCCGCAGAATGGTATTATGGCCCACAAAAATGGTTTATGGCCAATATCCATGCAGAGCAAAAAGGGAAAGGGAAATTTTATGATGGATTAAAGATTACAAATGCCTACCAACATTTTGAGGAAAGTAGATATGATAGGGGATTTCAGGATCCTATTTTGTATACTACCGCCGAAAAGGTGGATGCCTTTTCTTCCAATATAGATTTTGAAAACAAGCGCATGGGAGATTTTCGCCTGTATTACGGGGGAGAATATGTATTCAATAAAATTAATTCAAATGGCAGCCAAAAGGATATCCAGACCAATCAGATTTCCGGTTCTGCTTCACGTTATCCTGATGGGTCTACATGGCAAACCTTGGCGGGCTATGTCAATGTGGAATATAAATTGCAACCCAACCTAACCATCCTTTCCGGGTTGCGCTATAGCCATGTATGGATCAATGCAGATTTTGATCCCACCTTTTACAGTTTCCCTTTCAAAGTGGCCAACTTGAGTACAGGTGCCTTAACTGGAAGTCTTGGATTTAGCTGGTTGCCCAAACCGGACTTGCAGGTAACTTGGAACGGATCTACAGGATTTAGAGCGCCCAATATAGATGATATTGGAAAGATGTTTGATTCCGAACCTGGTTCCGTGGTGGTGCCCAATCCAGATCTACAACCGGAATATGCCTATAATATGGAAGTGGGAATCCAGAAAAATTTTAAGGATAAGGTGGTGCTAAAAGGGGCGGCCTTCTATACCTACCTTGTTGATGCTTTGGTGAGGCGTGATTTTCAGTTTAATGGAGAGGACGAAATAGAATACAATGGGCAACTCAGTAAGGTACAGGCCATACAGAATGCCGCCAAGGCTTATGTTTATGGGTTCGAATTTGGAATGGAGGCTGTTTTAACAGAAAACCTTTCGTTCCAATCCAATCTTACCATAACGGAAGGGATTGAAGAGGAGGAAGATGGTACCGATTCACCTGGAAGGCATGTGGCCCCTACCTTTGGGGATGTACATGTCATTTGGAAAAATCAAAGCTTCAAGGCCGATTTGTTCCTGGCCTATAATGGCGAGATTTCCAGTGATAATTTAGCAGCCTCGGAAATCGGGAAGGACTATATATATGAGTTGGATGACAATGGGAACCCTTATTCTCCATCATGGTATACCTTAAATATACGTTCACAGTATCAATTAAGCAGCAGCTTAAAACTAACGGCCAGTCTGGAGAATATTACCAATCAGAGATATCGTCCCTACTCTTCCGGCATAACGGCTGCAGGGACTAATTTAATATTGGGATTGGGATATCATTTTTAATTTTTAGGGCGTCACCTACAAACTTCTATGGTCTTTTTTGAGTATTTATTGGTCTCATTAATAACCATTTTCGCACCCTTTTTTATGCATCTTTCACCTTCATTAATGACTTAACCAATGTCATCCATCGCTTATTTTACCATTTCATATGCTCGTTTAGGATTTAAAACCAGCTAAAATCCAATCATTCAACAAAATGGTTCTTAAAATACCGAATTATAGTTTTTATAAGCAGCTGTACATCAATCGGGTAGGGGGACAATGATTTTCTTTAATATGATTTTAACGTTCTCGTATTAGGGTAAAGGAAGGTTCGCTTGTTATATACCCAAACGAACAAATTTCAAATCTTATGAAGAATTATTTAAAAAATGTAGGAATTATTTTAATGTCTGTTTTCGCTTTGGTATCCTGTAGTGACAACAATGATGATCAAGGAATGGACGCTGAATCATATGACACCACTTTTAAAGTTACAGATGCCCCAATTGACAATGCCAACGTAGAGGCAGTAGTAGTAACGATCACCAACGTTAAGGTAGATGGCAAGGCATTGGAGGCTTTTACGGCCACAACGGTCAACTTGGCCGCTTTGGTAAACGGTAAGACAGAAACTTTGGGTAATTTGGGCCTAAAGGCGGGTTCTTACTCAAATATTGAATTTGTATTGGACTTCGAAAAGGATGTTAACGGGAATGCCCCTGGGTGCTATGTTGAAATGGCAGATGGAACTAAAGACGCCTTGGTAGCTTCTTCCAACAAAATTGCTATTCAGGATAAGTTCGAAGTATTGGCAAAACCAGCCAACGAGGTAGTGATCGATTTCGACCTTAGAAAAACGGTCAAGGAAGATCAGAACACCCTTTCCAGCGATTTCAATTTTGTGACCATGAGCGAACTTTCTGCCGGTATCAGGGTAGTGAACGAGGATTTGTCAGGTAGAATTTCAGGAACTGCAAATGACGCAAACAATACTTCAGATAAGATCATTGTTTACGCCTATGAAAAAGGAAAGTATAACGCTGACGCCGAAACAAAGGGTAGTGGTGCAAGTAATGTAATCTTTGCCAATGCGGTGACCAGTTCAGAAGTAAGCGGTCTTAGTGGATCTTATAACTTGAGCTTTTTGAAAGAAGGAGGGTATGAATTGGTTTTTGCTTCTTATACAGAGGATAATAATGAATTCTTCTTCAGCTCAATGTTGAACGCAGAATCTACTACAGGCTTGAATTTGGGAGCCATTAGTGTTACCTCCTCTGTTCAAATAGATGCAAATGTGACCATTACGGGAAGTAAATAGTAAAGTAAAAATTTCATCTTATATAAAAGCCCCATGTTCAAGGGGCTTTTTTTGTTTTTCAACAGAAAGTATTCTAGTGATTTTTCACTAGTTTTGCAAACTTAAAATAATGCAATAGAAGCTGTTATTATGAAGTTTGCAGAATACAAGGGGTTAGATTTACCAAAAGTTGCCGAGGAGATATTACACTATTGGAAAGAGCATAAGATTTTCGAGAAAAGTGTAACTAGTAGGGAGGGTAAGGATAGCTATGTCTTTTACGAAGGACCTCCTTCTGCAAATGGAATGCCCGGGATTCACCATGTAATGGCCCGTACGATCAAGGATATATTTCCTAGGTACAAGACCATGAAAGGTTTCCAGGTGAAACGAAAAGCAGGATGGGATACCCATGGTCTTCCCATTGAACTTGGTGTGGAAAAAGAATTGGGAATTACCAAAGAGGATATTGGTACAAAAATTTCCGTGGAGGATTACAATGCCGCCTGTAAAAAAGCCGTGATGCGCTATACGGATGTATGGAACAGCATGACGGAAAAGGTAGGATATTGGGTAGATATGGAAGACCCGTATATCACTTACAAATCCAAATATATGGAGACCGTATGGTGGTTGCTCAAGCAAATCTACGATAAGGGCTTGATCTACAAAGGATATACCATTCAGCCATATTCGCCAAAGGCTGGAACAGGCTTAAGTTCCCACGAGTTAAACCAACCTGGTGCCTACCAAGATGTTACCGATACCACGGTAACCGCTCAATTCAAGGTAATTCAGGAAACACTACCTACCTCTATCAAAGGCATCGAGGGAGAGCTGTTTTTCTTGGCGTGGACAACGACGCCATGGACATTGCCATCCAACACGGCCTTGACGGTTGGACCCAAGATTGAATACGTTGTCGTGAAAACCTACAACCAGTATACTTTTGAACCGACCAATGTGGTGTTGGCAAAATCATTGGTTGCCAAACAGTTTTCAGGTAAGTTTGAGGAAGTGGAGACTTTGGAGGATTGGGCCAATTACAAACAAGAAGATAAAAAAATTCCATTTTTAGTTCAAGGTTCCTATCTAGGAAAAGATCTGGAAGGAATCAGATATGAGCAATTATTGCCGTATGCCCTGCCTTATCAAAATGCAGAGAATGCCTTTAGGGTGATCACAGGGGATTTCGTAACAACTGAGGACGGAACGGGAATAGTGCATACTGCGCCTACTTTTGGGGCGGATGATGCCATGGTGGCCAAACAGGCTATCCCTGAGATTCCTCCACTGCTCGTATTGGATGCTAATGGCAACCCTGTTCCTTTGGTGGATTTACAAGGGAAATTCCGCTCAGAAATGGGGGAATTCGCAGGGAAATATGTAAAGAACGAATATTACAATGAAGGAGAAGCGCCGGAGAAATCTGTGGACGTGGAACTTGCCATTAAATTAAAAGAAGAGAATAAAGCCTTTAAGGTAGAAAAGTATGTCCATAGTTATCCCAACTGTTGGCGTACCGATAAGCCTATTTTATACTATCCAATGGATTCCTGGTTCATTAAAGTAACGGAAATCAAGGATAAAATGTTCAGCCTTAACCAGACCATCAACTGGAAGCCAAAAGCTACTGGAGAAGGTAGGTTCGGAAACTGGTTGGCCAATGCCAACGATTGGAACCTTTCCCGTTCGCGTTACTGGGGCATTCCATTGCCTATATGGAGGACTGAGGACGGAAAAGAAGAGATCATTATAGGTTCCATGGCCGAATTGAAGTTGGAAATGGACAAGGCCTTAGAAGCTGGAGTTTTGGACCGGGATATTTTTGCTGATTTTGTTGTCGGTGATATGTCGGAAGAAAATTATGACAAAATAGATCTGCATAAAAATATCGTGGATCAGATAACCTTGGTTTCCGCTTCAGGAAAACCAATGAAGAGAGAGAACGATCTTATCGACGTTTGGTTTGATAGTGGCTCCATGCCATATGCACAGTGGCACTATCCATTCGAAAACAAGGACTTGATCGATGAAGGAAAGACGTTTCCAGCAGATTTTATTGCGGAAGGTGTGGATCAGACCCGAGGTTGGTTCTATACGCTCCATGCCATCGCGACAATGGTTTTTGATTCCGTTGCCTATAAAAATGTAGTCTCCAATGGCCTGGTTTTGGATAAGGAAGGTAAAAAAATGTCCAAGCGTTTGGGGAATGCTGCAGATCCCTTTGAAACGATGGAAGAGCATGGTGCAGATGCCACCCGTTGGTATATGATCTCCAATGCCAACCCATGGGACAACCTTAAATTTGACATAGATGGTATCGCTGAGGTTAAGCGCAAGTTTTTTGGAACCTTGTACAATACGTATTCCTTTTTTGCACTTTACACCAATATAGACGGATTTAAATACGAGGAAGCAGATATTCCTTTGAAGGAACGTCCTGAAATTGACCAATGGATCTTATCCGAACTGCATTCGCTCATCAGAAAAGTGGATGAGGCCTATGCGGATTACGAACCCACCCGTGCCACCAGGGCAATTTCTGAATACGTTCAAGAAAATCTGAGCAACTGGTATGTACGTTTGAGCAGAAGGCGTTTTTGGAAAGGGGATTACCAACAGGACAAAATATCGGCCTACCAAACGTTGTATACCTGTTTGCTGACCATTGCAAAATTATCGGCACCGGTGGCCCCATTTTTTATGGACCGACTTTATAAAGATCTAACGTCAAGGACCGAGAAAGAACTTTTTGAAAGTGTTCATTTAGCTAATTTTCCTACATTTGATGAGACCGTGGTAAATCCAGGGCTGGAAAGTAAGATGGCCAAGGCACAGACCATATCGTCCTTGGTGCTTTCCATACGTCAAAAGGAAAAAATAAAAGTGCGTCAGCCTTTGCAGAAAATCATGATTCCCGTATTGGATGATCAACAGCGCGCGGAGATAGAGGCAGTAGCCGATCTTATCAAATCTGAGGTGAACGTAAAGGAAATTGAATTATTGGATGATGCATCCGGAGTTTTGGTGAAACAGATAAAGCCTAATTTTAAGACCTTGGGACCAAAGTTCGGGAAGGACATGAAGGCAATTGCAAGTGCGGTGGCCCAATTGGGACAGGAGGATATCCAGAAAATAGAGCAAGAAGGCGAATTATCCTTATATATTGAAAATAAAAACCTTATTTTACAGTTACAAGATGTAGAAATTTCTTCCCAAGATATTGAAGGTTGGCTTGTGGCCAGCTCAGGGTCGTTAACAGTAGCTTTGGATGTCACCATTAACGAAACGCTGCGGAAGGAAGGAATAGCTAGGGAACTGGTAAACCGCATCCAAAATTTGAGAAAGGATTCTGGATATGAGGTAACAGATAAAATTGATGTGAAATTATTGAAGGACGGATGTTTGGAATTGGCCGTGGCAAGTAATATTGATTATATTAAAGCTGAAACCTTGACCGCCGAGCTTATTTTTGAGGAGAAATTGGAAAGTGGAACCGATATCGCCTTTGATGAAGTAAATACGAAATTGTTTATCCAAAAACATTAAAACTATGGCAGAAGATTTAAAAGTAAGATACTCAGATAAGGACCTAGAAGAGTTTAGAGTATTGATTGAAGAAAAAATGCAAAAAGCAAAAAGCCATTTGGATTTGCTTAAGAGTTCATATATGAATGATGGCAATAATGGTACGGATGATACCTCGCCAACTTTCAAGGCCTTCGAGGAAGGCTCCGAAACCATGAGCAAGGAGGCAAATACCCAATTGGCGATCCGTCAGGAGAAATTCATTAGGGATCTTAAGAATGCTTTACAGCGCATTGAGAACAAGACCTTCGGGGTTTGCAGGGTTACCGGAAAGCTCATCAATAAAGAGCGCTTAAAACTGGTGCCCCATGCCACCTTGAGCATAGAGGCAAAGAACATGCAGAGTTAAATTAAAAACGCCCTTTATGGGCGTTTTTTTATGCCATTTATGAAAAACACCCTTTTAGTGACCCTGTTGTTTTCATGCTGTTTCTTGAACGCTCAAAAGACGGTGAAAAAGACCATTATCGATCCAAAAACTTCCTTTATTCAAATAGATGCTGAAAATTGTTTTGAAGTGATCTTGGACACCTCCAATTCCACGGATCTCATCGTGGATGCTGCCATGGATGGGGAATATAATCCCAATCTATTGGTAAATGTGAAACAAGACGGGACTACCATTTTCGTGAGTGCCGGTTTTCAACCTAATTTTATAGTTCCAAATGATAAACTAAGTGCACATAAAGTTGTTTCCATTTCCTTGAAGATTAATTTACCAAACTATATCAATGCCAAAGTATATGGAACCAGCTGTAATGTTACCGCGAGTGGGCGCTACCAAAGTTTGGATGTCATCTTGAGTGATGGAAGGTGTACGTTGAACAATGTTGGCGAAAATAGTGCGGTCAGGACCCAAAGCGGCGATATTTTCTTATTCAGCTCAAAGGCGACCATAACTGCCATTAGCACATATGGGGAGGTTATCGAGGAATTGATTCCTACCGGAAATGATAATTTCAGATTACAAACCATTACTGGAAATATCCACCTCAAGAAAACCAAATAATATGTCTATTTTTGACAGAACCTAGAAACCACAGAATGAATTTAAAGAAGTCTATACTGCTAGTAGCAGTGATTTTATTGGTAGACCAACTGAGTAAAGTTTACATTAAGACCCATTTTGTTTTGGGAGAATCAGTAACCGTTTTTAATTGGTTCAAAATATTGTTCATTGAAAATGAAGGGGCAGCTTGGGGTACTAAATTGAGTGATATTTTTCCTATCTCTGATGAATTGGGGAAGTTGATCCTAACGGTATTTAGACTTTTTGCCATTTTGGGAATTGGGTATTGGTTGTATGATACAATTCAAAAAAAGGCTTCAAAAACACTTATTGTGGCTGTTTCCCTCATATTTGCGGGAGCCCTGGGCAACATAATAGATTCCGTTTTTTATGGGGTTATCTTTGATGATAGTTTTAATCAGGTGGCCACTTTGTTCGCTAAAGACCCTTATGGAAATATTTTTCATGGCAAGGTCGTGGATATGCTCTATTTTCCGATGATAGATACCACTTGGCCAAATTGGATCCCTGTTGTAGGGGGTGGTAACTTTCGATTTTTTGAACCTGTTTTTAATATCGCCGATACAACCATAAGTACAGGTGTTGGTATTTTGATTGTGTTCAATAAAAAAGCATTTGGCAAGCGTGATGCCTCTTAGAAAGTATAAACTTTAGTGGGGGTAATGCAATAATCCATGGGAACGTCATCGGGCGAAATATCATCTATAATTTCTTCTGCCTCAAAAAGGGAAAGGCCAATTTTCAGAACACTGGGTTTGCATTCTTTTAAAAAGACATCGTAGTAGCCTTTGCCATAACCCACTCTGTTGCCTTTAGAATCAAAAGCCAGTAGGGGCAAAAAGACCACCTCAATTTTGTTTGTAGGTACCTCTAGGCCATCTATAGGTTCTGGAACACCCCATTTGTTATAATTGATAATGGTGCTGTCCGTTAGAAGAAAGTGGATTAATTTTTTATCATCCACCATTTTTGGAAGGACCACATTTTTATCCTTGCCCTGAAGGATGGAAAGTATAAAACTGGTGTCAACCTCTTTCTTATCTGCAATAGGAAGGAAGAGATGATAAAAGGAAAAATTCCAAATGGGTACTTTGAGAAGGGTATTGGCTAATTGTAAACTTTGTTCTGAAAGATGTTCAGGGGTGGTAGAATTTCTAAGGGAGAGGTTTTTTACACGCAATTCTTTTTTCAACATTTTGGGTGATTGATTTAAGAATGCGCAAAATAGCTAAAATATAATGGAACTACTCCTTACTGGCAACTGCAAAATAAATTTTAAAAAAAAGCATTAGTATTAGATAAGTTCCAAGAGTGATAATGTAGTTTTCCATGTTTTGTACATTTTGTTCACGCTAAAAATAGCTAAAAATTTCTAATATCCTCCATGAAATGCACTTTTTTCCGATGAAATACATCTTTTTTAATAAAGCGTTAACACTTGTTTAATGATATTTTGGATGGAATTAATAGTATATACAGTAATAAATTGATAATCAGCATATTATTACAAATCGAATTCAAAGCTCTGCTAAACAAGAGTACTCTAAGAAACGACATTTTTTGTATTTTTTTTGGCTAAAAGAGTTTTTGTTCTACGAAATGTATGCTAAAAATGTTAATAAACATGAATATTGACAAAATAACTCCTTCTAAAATACGAAATACGTAGGTCAAAACATTCAAATAATGTCTCTGTCAGCACTATTTCGAATAGTAAACGAAATCGGGTTTAAAGATAAAAATCTGGAGTATTTATATTCTAAGCGAGTAGGTTATCTTTGTGGGAGCAATATGTTTAATAAGGTGAATGCCCATGACGGAGATACCAATTAAAGTTCAACTTTCAACGCTCCCTTCAAGTCCTGGAGTCTATCAATTCTACGATAGCAACGACAAAATACTGTACGTAGGAAAGGCCAAGGATTTAAAGAAAAGGGTATCCTCTTACTTTTCCAAAACCCATGAGGTAGGGAAAACTAGGGTCTTGGTAAAAAAGATCAGGGATATTAAACATATTGTTGTAGCAACTGAGTCCGACGCCCTCTTATTGGAGAACAATCTGATCAAAAAGTATCAGCCACGCTATAATGTATTATTAAAGGATGACAAAACATATCCTTGGATATGTATAAAGAATGAAAGGTTCCCAAGAATATTTCCCACACGTAGGCATATCAAGGATGGATCTGAGTATTTTGGACCGTATACCAGTATGAAGACGGTAAAGACTTTGTTGGAGCTTATTAAGAGCGTCTATCCTTTACGGACCTGTAATTATGACCTGTCCAAGGAAAAAATAGAGTCGGGGAAGTATAAGGTTTGTCTGGAATATCATTTGGGCAATTGTAAAGGGCCTTGTGAAGGTTACCAGACACAGGAAGAATACCATCAGGAAATACAGGATATCAGGGAGATCATTAAAGGGAATTTTAAATCGTCCCTCCAGTACTTTAAAAATCAGATGAAGGCCTATGCAAAGGAGATGCGGTTTGAAGATGCCCAACAGATCAAGGATAAGATAGATGTTTTGGAAAATTATGAGGTGAAGAGCACCATTGTAAATCCTAATATCAACAATGTGGATGTGTTTTCCATCGTCTCTGATGACCTATATGCCTATGTCAACTTTCTACAGATATCACATGGATCTATAATTAGATCCCATACCCTTGAAATAAAGAAAAAATTGGACGAGGAAGACCAGGATCTTTTGGCTTTGGCCATTGTAGAAATAAGGCATCGGTTCAACTCCCTTTCCAGAGAACTATATGTTCCCTTTGAAGTGACCTCGGAAGCAGGGCTGAAGATAACAGTTCCCAAGATGGGGGATAAAAAGAAAATTTTAGAGCTGTCGGAACGAAATGCAAAATACTTTAGGCAGGAGAGGTTTAAGCAAGAGAAGATAATTGACCCCAATAGGCATGCCAATAGAATTATGGCTCAGATGCAAAAGGATTTGAGACTATCTGAAGAGCCCAGGCATATTGAGTGTTTTGACAACTCAAACATACAAGGGACCAATCCCGTGGCGGCCTGTGTTGTTTTTAAAGATGGGAAACCTTCAAAAAAGGATTACAGGCATTATAATATTAAAACGGTAGAAGGGCCGGATGATTTTGCCTCCATGGAGGAAGTTGTATTTAGAAGGTACAAACGACTTTTGAATGAGGCGGAGCCCTTGCCCCAACTTATTGTAATAGATGGGGGTAAGGGACAGTTGTCATCAGCCTTAAAGAGCTTGGATCTATTGGGGCTAAGGGGTAAAATTGCCATTATTGGTATTGCAAAGCGATTGGAGGAGATCTATTTTCCCGGGGATTCAATTCCGTTGTATCTGGATAAAAAATCCGAATCCTTAAGAATCATCCAACAACTACGTAATGAGGCCCACCGTTTTGGTATTGCTTTACATAGGAACAAAAGAAGTAAAGGGGCCATTAATTCTGAATTGGAGGGTATCGATGGGATTGGTGAAAAAACCGCCCAAGATTTACTGAAACAATTTAAGTCCGTGAAGCGCATAAAAGAGGCTACTGTGGAGGATCTGGCCAAAACGGTTGGAACGGCCCGGGCAAAGAAAATTTATGAAACATTTCATTAAAGACTTAACTTGACCCCTATGAAAAGCACAACACTCCTTTGTCTACTACTTTTTTACTTTGGAACTATCTTTTCCCAAGAAAATGAGTTAAAAGTGGGTCTTGTGCTCAGCGGAGGAGGTGCCAAGGGACTAGCCCATATTGGGGCTCTTAAAGTTATTGAGGAATCCGAGGTGAAAATTGATTATATCGGAGGAACAAGTATGGGGGCCATCATAGGAGCACTCTATGCCGCGGGATATTCCGCTACGGAACTCGATTCTATTTTTCAGAATACGAATTTTGCAAATTTAATTCAGGACAACCTCCCCCGTAGTGCCAAAACCTTCTATGAAAAGGAAGATTCTGAACGATATGCGCTGACCCTTCCGTTCAATAATTTTAAAATCTCATTTCCACAGGCCCTTTCCGGAGGCCAGAAGATATATAATGAATTGGTGAGGCTATTGTACCATGTTAGGGAGATAAAGGATTTTGACAAGTTGCCCATTCCATTCCTGTGCGTGGCCACCAATGTGGAGACCGGGGAGGAAGTATTGTTGAAGCATGGGTACCTGCCCGAAGCGATCTTGGCCAGCGGCACCTTTCCCTCTCTTTTTGAGCCCTCTGAAATAGAAGGGGCCATATTAATAGATGGGGGTGTAGTAAACAACTATCCCATCGAGGAGGTCAAGGAGATGGGAGCTAATGTTCTGATAGGGGTAGATGTACAGCATGGTCTGTCTAACCGAGAATCCCTGATGTCGGCAACAGAGGTCTTATTGCAGATCAATAATTATAGGACGGTAAGGGATATGGTGAAAAAATCCAAGGAAACGGATATCTATATACAGCCGAATATTGAGAAGTACTCCGTAATGGCTTTTGATATGGGAAAGAAGATTGTTCGGAGTGGGGAGGTAGCTGCAAGTGATAAATATGCCGAACTAAAGGAACTTGCCTTAAGACAGAATAGGCCACAGACAACAAAAAAAAGAATCGAAGTCAAGGATTCGTTGTTCATTAAGGGCCTTGTTATAAAAGGGAACAACGACTATACAAGAGGGTATATCAAAGGGAAATTGCGCCTAAAACTTGAGACTAAAATGTCTTTTGAAAAATTACAACAAGGGATCAACAATCTGGCTGCAACGGGCAATTTCCAATCCATACGTTATGAATTGGTGCCAGATGGCAATGAGGCGGTGGATTTGGTAGTGAATTTGCGTGAAAATCCAAACAAAACTTTACTACGGATGGGGCTCCACTACAACGACTTGTACAAAAGTGCCGCCATGATAAACCTTACCAAAAAGAATATATTGATGGATGACGATGTATTTTCGTTTGATTTCATTTTGGGGGATAAGCTCCGGTATAATTTTCAATATTATGTAGATAAGGGGCTTTATTGGAGTTTTGGCATCAACTCAAGATTTAGTGATTTTGATCATGAGATTGGGACCAGTGTTATTGCATCCAATTTTAATTCCACGGATATCAGTAATGTGAACACCATCAATCTCGACGTGTCCGATTTTACAAATCAGGCATATCTACAGACCGTATGGGCGGAAGAATTTGCAATTAGTCTGGGTGTTGAACATAAGTTTTTAAAATACAGTACCAAAACCGTAGGGGAGATCTTGATAGACGAAACCTCTTCCAACAGGGTTATTTTTGATAAAAGCAATTATCTCAGCACATACGGGCAGCTGACCTTGGATACCTATGACGATAAATATTTTCCAACCAGAGGGCTGTATTTCGATGGGGATTTTCATTTGTATCTTTATTCAACGGATTTCAACAATAATTTTAGGGAATTTTCTATTGCCAAGGCCAGAATGGGGACCGCCTTTCCCATATCCAAAAAAATATCCTTGAACTTGGAAACGGAAGGGGGCTTTAAATTGGGAAAGTCAGAGGTAACTTCTTTTGATTTCGTACTTGGCGGCTATGGCACCAATTTGATAAACAATTTTATTCCCTTTTTGGGATATGATTTTTTGAGCTTGGTGGGGAATAGTTTCGTCAAAGCACATGGGCGGATCGATTATGAATTTTTTCCCAAGAACCATATCCTTCTAGCTGCGGATTTTTCTCGTGTGGACGATGATATATTCAGGACAGGCGAGTGGTTCAAAAGACCTGATTACTCGGGGTATGGATTGGGGTACGGATGGGAATCTTTTATAGGCCCCGTCCAGGTAATCTACTCTTGGTCTCCCGAAGTAAGAAAAGGGAATTTGTTTTTTAGTTTGGGGTATTGGTTTTAAACGGAATTATCAAAAAAAGTCATTGTTTTTTACGATATTTGTAATCTCTAAAGAATTTAGATATGCTTCAGTATAGAATTGATATAACTGCCCATCTTCGGGCCATGTGGTAAGGGCAAAAATATTCGCTTTTACATCATTTAATCAATACTTTTTTAATTAATAATATTCAATACTTATTATGGCACAATTAGATAAGACTTCATTTAAACTACCAATAGAAAATCCTGAGGCGGAAGATTTTTTACCGCTTTTGGGAACGGATTATGTGGAACTATATGTTGGTAACGCCAAGCAAGCGGCATACTATTATATGTCAGCATGGGGTTTTCAGCCTTTGGCCTATGCCGGACTGGAAACTGGGCTTAAGGACAAGGTTTCCTATGTGGTACAACAAGATAAAATACGATTGGTTTTGACCTCTCCCTTGAAATCAGGAGGCGATATAAACAAGCACATTGAGACACACGGTGATGGGGTAAAAGTCATTGCCCTTTGGGTAGATGATGCCACAAAGAGTTACCAAGAAACCACCAAAAGGGGAGCCGATAGTTATTTGCTGCCCAAGACGATGGAAGACGCCAAGGGAAAGGTGGTGGTATCTGGGATACATACCTATGGGGAGACTGTCCACTTGTTTGTGGAAAGAAGTGATTATAAGGGAGTGTTTATGCCCGGGTTTAAAGCTTGGGATCCACTGTACAAACCAACAGATGTAGGGCTAAAATTTATTGACCATATGGTGGGCAACGTGGGATGGAACGAGATGAACAAATGGTGCCAATTCTACGAAAAGGTAATGGGCTTTGCACAGTTAGTTTCTTTTGACGACAAGGATATCTCTACCGAATACACGGCCCTAATGAGTAAGGTGATGAGCAACGGTAACGGAAGGATCAAATTTCCGATCAACGAACCTGCGGAGGGAAAGAAAAAATCGCAAATAGAGGAATACATTGAGTTCTATAATGGTGCGGGGGTGCAGCACATGGCCATGGCCACCGATAATATCATAGAGACGGTTACCGCATTGAAAAATAGAGGGGTCGAGTTTTTGACCGTTCCCGCATCCTATTACGAGGATGTATTGGACCGTGTGGGTGAAATAGACGAAGATTTGGAGCCTTTATCAGAGCTGGGTATTTTGATCGATAGGGATGAGGAAGGGTATTTACTACAAATATTCACCAAACCAATTTTAGATCGTCCTACAATGTTTATTGAGATCATTCAGCGCAAAGGAGCAAAATCTTTTGGAAAAGGCAATTTCAAGGCCCTATTTGAGGCCATAGAAAGGGAGCAAGAGTCAAGGGGGACCCTCTAAAAAGGTGTGTTTTTCTTAATGATTTCCTAAAATTGAATCAAAACATATAAACAACTGTTAAAGGTAAAGTTAAAGTCCGTTAAAACGGAGATAGATATAAGAGTTATATTTTAACTTTGCGCTTAAGTAAGGGGTGGTTCCCTTACAACTTTAAGTATTGGTTTTTCATAATTTAAAGTTTGGTTGGTTATTTAGGAAAAGCCCAGTTTTAAAACTGGGCTTTTTTTGTGCGCTATAGTTTGGAACAAAATTTGTTTAAATAACAATACATCAAAAACTAGGATAGACTTGTTTTTACTATTTTTACCTTAGACATTAGAAAATGAGAAACATTTGTTTTGCACTAATAGCGCTTATGACCTATTCCTTGAGCGCCCAAGAAGATGATTCGGCTTTCAGGGCTGGTGAATGGCTTAGATTCCGCATTCATTATGGCATCTTTAATGCCAGTTATGCCACCTTACAGGTCAAATTGGACACCATGAATGGGGTGCCCGTATACCACGTGGTCGGTAACGGGAAGACAACCGGTTTAGCCAGTATTTTTTTTAAGGTGGATGACACCTATGAAAGCTATTTTGGAATGGAAGATGGGAAACCATATAAGTTCGTCAGAAAGATTGACGAGGGTGGTTATACCAAGGATATTGAGATCAATTTTAACCATAGTGGCCAATCAGCGGAGTTAAACGACAAAAAAAACAAGAAAAAGTTTAATTTTACCATCAATAACGATATTCAAGATTTGGTATCGGCCTTTTATTTCCTTAGGAACAATTATAAGATTCAGGATTTGGAGGTGGGTAAATCCATAGAATTGAATATGTTGTACGACGATGACGGTGTTTTTAAATTCAAACTAAAATACCTTGGTAATGAAGTATTGAAAACCAAGTATGGTAAAGTTGAATGCTTAAAATTTAGACCTTACGTGCAGTCGGGCCGAATATTTAAAGAACAGGAGAGTTTGGCGCTTTGGGTATCCAATGACCTAAACAAAATACCAATCAGGATCAAAGCAGATCTGGCTGTTGGATCTATCAAGGCCGATTTGGATGGCTATAACGGACTAAAAAACCAGTTCAAAATTATAATGGAATAATATCTAATGAAGAATAAAGAGCAAATAGAATCCCAAATATTAAAACTTGAAGAAAAATATAAGGATTCCGGACAGGATTTAAGCTCTTATTTAGACGGCCTTTTACACCAGCGCTACCTTACTTATTGGGATTACATCCACTTAGATACTTTACTTAGTCTTCAAGTGCCACGTACTCATTTTCCCGATGAGGAAATCTTTATCATGTACCACCAGATCACGGAATTATATTTTAAGTTGATCCTACATGAGCAAAAGCAGATCGTAGACGATAAATCACAAGAAGTAAATTTTTTTTTGGAGAAGGTCAATAGGATCAATAGCTATTACAAGGTCCTTATTTCCTCTTTTGGGATTATGATCAAAGGAATGGAACGGGAGCAGTTTCTTCAGTACCGCATGGCCTTATTGCCGGCGAGCGGTTTTCAATCTGCACAATATAGGATGATTGAGCTTTATGCTACACCTTTGGAGAATTTGGTGCACCAAACAGAAAGGAGTGATTTCTCTGCAGAACATGGGGTAGATGAGCTCTATGAACACATATATTGGAAAAAAGGGGCTACCGATGTAGCGACCGGTGAAAAGACCCTGACCCTTAAGCAATTTGAATACAGATACACACCAAGACTTATAAGAATA
>JBLGAT010000034.1:0-27334 GCA_047612485.1 Psychroserpens sp. | reverse complement strand
TTTTAAGTAAAGAACCATGCTTTTCTTGGTGACCCCCCCATATAAAAATTTTATCTGATCTATTAATGAAGGTAACGAGTGCCAAAGTATAAAGTATATGGCGAAGGACCATAAAAGGGACGCCGTTTTAAACACTATTAAAAATATGACCAGGTAAAATATCTCCTTGACCCAATGACCTACCAGTTTATCATATTTACTCAGCAATACATATAAAGCCACAAACAAACCTCCATTGAAAAACAATAAATAGGTGTAATAATTTGATGGCAAGGCGAGCCCTGTTATATTTTCAATGACACTGCCAACCACCTCTGGATGGGATACAAATAGTAAGGAAAGAACAACTAGTCCATAGCTGGTATAAAACCACATCATTATTCCGGATTGGCATTTAAATTTGGAACTCCAATGTTGCTCCCCAAAATGATATCCACTAAATAAGACAAATCCAAGAAGTGCCAAGATTGGAAGATAGTAAAACAAAGAGGCACAAAACAATATAAAAAGCACGTAGTATGAGGCGACCTTTAAAAAATTGTACTTCTTTTTAGCCTGAGAATGGGAAGTTTGTATCAATTTTAGATCATTGGCACCGTGCAGGATTCCAAAAGTCAGGATTAAAAAATAGGCCACCAGGTCCTCCACGTTATCCTCGAAGTTAATGGCAAACCAAAGGGACAAAAAGGTAGTTACGATCATAAAACCGTCCAAATTCGCATAATCAACCGCCTCTTTTTTCATTTTTCACAAAAATAAAACAAATTATTAAAACTTTTATGTTTAAATTTATTTAATATTAATTAAACATATATAAATAATACTATTAATTATGGAAAACTTTTTAGCATCAATTCCTTTTGTAGCCCAACTTGCTCCAGACGATTACGTTGGTTTTACTTTTTTTGTAGGCTGTATGGCCATGATGGCAGCGTCAGCCTTTTTCTTCCTGTCCATGAGTAGCTTCGACAAAAAATGGAGAACCTCTATCCTGGTTTCGGGATTAATTACTTTTATCGCAGCGGTACACTATTGGTATATGCGCGATTACTGGGCAGCTTTTGAGGAATCCCCAACCTTCTTTCGTTACGTGGACTGGGTACTAACAGTACCATTAATGTGCGTGGAGTTCTTTTTAATATTAAAAGTGGCAGGCGCCAAAAAATCCCTCATGTGGCGATTGATCTTACTTTCCGTTATAATGTTGGTTACCGGATACCTCGGGGAGGCCGTTTTTAGGGACCAAGCTCAAATTTGGGGTCTAATATCAGGTGTCGCTTACTTCGCAATTGTTTATGACATATGGTTTGGGCAAGCTAAAAAATTGGCTGTAGCAGCCGGTGGTGCCGTTTTAAAAGCACATAAAACATTATGTTGGTTTGTATTGGTAGGATGGGCCATCTATCCAATTGGATATATGGCAGGTACTCCAGGATGGTATGATGGAATCTTTGGTGGACTAAACCTAGATATTATATACAATATTGGGGATGCCATTAACAAAATTGGATTTGGCCTTGTAGTTTATGGTTTGGCAGTATCCAAATCATCAGAGGCATAATTATTAAAGTTGTTTGACAATGAAAAAGACCGCAAATTGCGGTCTTTTTTTATTTATATGATGCAAAAATCACATTCTTTCGGGAACTTCAATCCCCAATAACTTAAAGGCCTCTTGAATAACAACCCCCACTTTCTTGGCCAATTGCACCCGAAGTGTTTTTTTCTGTTCATCTTCTTCTCCTAAAATTGAAACATTTTGATAGAATGAATTGAATTCCCTTACCAGATCGTAAGTATAGTTGGCTATAAGGGCCGGACTAAAATTTGTGGCCGCCAGTTGAATGGTATCCGGAAATAACTGAAGTTGCTTCAACAATTCCTTTTCCTTCTCATGAAGTTCTATTTGCGAGGTATCCACCGCATCGGAAATGGACACATTGGTCTCCACTGCCTTTCTTAGGATAGACTGAATCCTGGCATAGGTATATTGAATAAATGGACCTGTATTGCCCTGAAAATCGACTGATTCCTCAGGATTGAACAGAATACGTTTTTTGGGGTCAACCTTTAGTATATAATATTTTAAAGCCCCTAAGCCAATTATTTTATAAAGCTCCTGTTTTTCTGCTTCGGAATAATCCTCCAATTTTCCTAATTCTTCAGAGATTTCCGCGGCCGTTCTGGTCATATCCGCCATTAAATCATCGGCATCAACTACAGTTCCTTCCCTACTTTTCATTTTCCCACTAGGTAGGTCTACCATTCCATAGCTTAAGTGGAACAGGTTTTCGGCCCAATCGAATCCTAATTTCTTTAAGATAAGAAAGAGCACCTTAAAATGGTAATCCTGCTCGTTCCCAACGGTATAGACCATTCCTTTAACATCAGGGTTATCCTTTACCCGTTGAATGGCGGTTCCTATATCCTGTGTCATATATACAGCTGTACCGTCAGACCGCAAAACAATTTTTTCATCCAACCCCTCATCGGTAAGATCTATCCAAACACTGCTATCCTCTTTTCTGTAAAACACTCCTTTTTTAAGTCCGTCCGCAACCACATCCTTCCCCAAAAGATAGGTGTCACTTTCATAATAATATTGATCAAAATCGACCCCCAAATTTGCGTAGGTGACCTCAAAACCGCTATAGACCCATTGGTTCATGGTTTTCCATAGGTTTACGACCTCCTCGTCCCCAGCTTCCCATTTTCGAAGCATTTCCTGTGCATCCAAAAGTATCGGGGCTTCTTTTTCCGCCACCTTCTTTTCCATACCCTTGTCAACCATGGTTGCAACTTCCTCTTTATAGGCCTTATCAAAAGCAACATAATAATTACCCACCAATTTATCTCCCTTTAATTGGGTACTCTCTGGGGTTTGACCATGGCCAAAACGTTGCCAGGCCAACATGCTTTTACAGATATGTATGCCCCTGTCGTTGATAATTTGGGTTTTGTATACTTTTTTTCCAGAAGCCTTTATGATTTCAGCAACGGAATATCCCAATAAGTTGTTTCTAATATGTCCAAGGTGCAAGGGTTTGTTGGTGTTGGGAGATGAGTATTCCACCATAACCGCATCGGGTTCTTTTTGGGTAACAAAACCAAAGTTTTGGTCGTCCTTAATTTCATTGAAAAAATTGAGGTAATATCTATCGCTTATAGTGATGTTCAAAAACCCCTTGACCACATTAAAGTCTTCAACCTCTAAAACAGTATCCTTTAAAAACTGACCTACCTGCTCCCCTATTCGAACCGGATTTCCCTTGACCGTGCGCAACATGGGAAAAACAACAACGGTTATATCCCCTGCAAAATCTTTTCTGGTAGGTTGAAATTCCACCTCAGGCAGATCCGCTTTGTAAATGGAGTTTACTGCTTCTTTTACCTTTCGGGTTAAGACTTCTTGAATGTTCATCACATCTTGGCTTTTAAAGCTGCAAAACTACGCATTTTTATTCTTTCCCACTGATTATAACACGAACCAAGCCCTTATAATTGAAGATTTCATTAACTTTATGAGTAACTATGAAAAGTAACATTAAAATAAAAAATTTGCTGCAATTACCATGCTCGTAAACGTATCGTACAACAACAAAGATATCACAAGAAAGGTTGATGAAGAGGTGGGCAAACCCTTCACCTTAAAGGAGCGGTTCGCCTTGAAGGGAATTGGATCTCCAAAATTATTTATTACCGCATCCAGCACCGGAATCAGGGACCTTTTAATATTGGACAACAATTTGGACAGCTGCAATATAGAAATGAGGCCTAAGGGAATAATTGTTAGGTTCCGTTCTTTATTGGAAACCTTTGCCTTGGTTATCCCCTATTACAAACTCACCATTTACAAAGGGGATTTTGCCGTGTATTCCATATTCAAGGACCATTATTTTATAAAAGTCCGATCGGATACCAAGGCCATTCAAAAATACTTTCGTAAAATTTTGGATTATAAAGCGGATAATGCCCCTACCTCGATTGAAGATCTCTAAACGTTTACCAACACCCACTATATAAGGAGCAACACTAACAATGGGGTATCCACTAATTTAAGATGACTATGAAGATTTTACTTACAGGCGCCAATGGCTACATCGGTATGAGATTGTTACCACAACTCCTTGACCAAGGCCATGAAGTGGTGTGTGCCGTACGCGACCAGAAGCGGTTGTCCATTGATGCCGAAACACTATCAAAGATCAGCGTTGTGGAAGTTGACTTTTTGGACGAATATCGGTCCAATTTGATGCCAACCGATATAGATGCGGCATACTACCTTATCCATTCCATGAGTTCGTCGACCACCGATTTTGATGAAAAAGAAGCCATCTCTGCCAAAGCCTTCAATCGTTATATGAAGGACTCCATGGTGAAACAAGTCATTTATCTGAGCGGTATAGTGAACGATAAAGATCTGTCCAAGCATCTGCGTTCCCGAAAAAATGTAGAAGATATTTTGTATCAAGGGGGATACAACCTTACGGTTCTTAGGGCAGGAATCATCGTGGGCTCTGGAAGTTCTTCCTTTGAGATCATAAGGGACCTATGTGAAAAGCTACCTGTGATGATTACCCCAAAATGGGTGTTGACCAAAACGCAGCCCATTGCAATCCGGGACGTTATCCATTTTTTGACCGGGGTCTTAGGCAACAAAAAGACCTATAATGACTCTTTCGATATAGGGGGTCCCGAAGTTCTCACCTATAAGGCAATGCTAAAGCAATATGCAAAGGTCAGGGGTATTAAAATAGCCATTTATACGGTACCCGTCATGACTCCAAAACTTTCTTCCTATTGGCTGTATTTTGTCACCTCCACTTCTTATAAATTGGCCATGAATTTGGTGGATAGTATGAAAATGGAGGTTGTGGCAAAAGACGATCGCTTACAGCAAATATTGGGCATTACGCCCCATACCTATGTTGAAGCCATTCAAATGGCATTTGTCAAAATTGAACAAAATTTGGTCATCAGCAGCTGGAAGGATAGTATGGTCAGTGGCCGAATGAACAAAGATTTAAAAAAATTCATTCAGGTTCCAAAATTCGGGGTACTCAAAGACGAACAACATTTAAAAGTCGATCATCCAGAAAAAGTTTTAGAGAACATCTGGAAAATTGGAGGGGATACGGGTTGGTATTATGCCAATTGGTTGTGGAAGATCAGGGGCCTACTGGACAAGTTTACAGGGGGCGTGGGTTTAAGAAGGGGTCGCACCCATCCCGATAGGATATATGCAGGGGATTCCCTGGACTTTTGGCGCGTACTTTTGGCAGATAAGAAAAATAAGAGACTCTTGTTGTTTGCAGAAATGAAGTTACCGGGAGAAGCCTGGTTGGAATTTAGAATTGATGAGCAAAATATCCTGCACCAGACAGCGACATTTAGGCCACGAGGATTGAAAGGGCGTTTGTATTGGTATAGTATTTTACCCTTTCATTTCTTTATATTTGGAGGTATGATCAGAAATATTGCCAAAACCTAAATTACCGCCCCATCGCTATTCTAAAATACATCAGAAAAAATATACTGCTTTCGGTATCCATCGGAATCATATTCTTACTTTCCATTATAGTATATGGATTTACCAAAGAATCCTACAATACTATTGAATCTACTTCCATTTGGGTACGCAACTATTTTGGGTACTTTTATCTCTATCTGGGCTTGGCATGCGTGCTGTTATTAATAGGGATCGCCATTTCTCCCTTGGGCAAAATAAAATTGGGGAAAAAGAATCAAAAACCAGCACATTCCCTTTGGGCATGGACAGCCATGCTCTACAGTGCCGGGATGGGTGCCGGTATTCTATTGAGGGCGGTGCAGGAACCTGTATTTATGCAACAAAATCCGCCTTACCTATCATCGAACACCCCTGAAATTTTAGCCTTGGAATTTACGTTCTACCAATGGGGATTTACGGCTTGGGCATTTTATGGACTATTTGCAATGGTCGTTGGATACGCTCTTTTTGTGAAAAAGAAAAAGGTTTTGGTTAGTTCTACCATAAACGACACCATTACCTATAAACCAGCCCGAATGGGTATTGATGTGATGACCATCATTACTACGGTATTTGGGCTTATTGCCGCAATAGGTCTTGGCACCACACAGATCACTGGTGGCCTAACCCATATTTTTGAGACAAATTTTGAAATTGCGACCACAATAGTATTGGCCATAATCATTTCATGTATCGCATTTGTTTCTGTCTGGATGGGTGTTAATAAGGGTATTAAACTTCTTTCTAAATTGAATATTCTTATTACCCTGGCTCTATTGGCCTTCATTTTTGTGACCAGTGACATGGGGAACATACTATGGTCCTTCTCTCAAGCCACCCTTCAATATTTTATTGACTTCATCCCCATGAGCCTCGCCCTAGGATCTTACGATCCCGGGATAGAATTCTTAACGGACTGGACATTTTACTATTGGGCTTTTTGGTTGGCCTGGGCCCCCTTTACGGGAATTTTTATAGCCCGTATCTCCAAGGGCAGGACCTTGCGACAATTGTTATTGGGGGTCCTTATCATTCCATCCTTGGGCACCTTCTTTTGGTTCTCGGTTTTTGGCAGCTCATCATTTCAACTCATCGAGGAATGGGGTATCTACCAAAATGAATTTGGCAATGTGTTCACCTCTATTTTTAAATTTTTCGAACATTATCCATTGGCAACCTTTTTAAACATGACCACTATTGTTTTGTTGATCAGTTTTTTGGTTACCTCCGTAGATTCCGCTGTTTTTGTATTGAGCATGTTTAGCGATAAGGGGAAAAAGGATCCCAGTAAAATGCATCGTCTGCTCTGGTCAATTTTTATTCTTTTGGGCGCCTTGGCCATCATTCTATTGGGGAATGCCAAACCAGAAATCGACGTGTTGATAGCTGTACAAAAATTGCTGATCATCACCTCTTTGCCCTTTGCCTTTTTCATGGTGGCCATGACCATCATCTTCCTTAGGGAACTTATAAAAGATAAAAAAACCTCTCTTTCATAAGCAAAAGAGAGGTTATTAAAATTTAAGTGAAATCTATTTTTTAGGAAGGAACACCTCGGCCATCATACACCTAGCACTACCTCCACCACAAGTTTCTATGGTTTCCAAAGAACTATGAATTATGGGACAATTCTTTTCTATTGCCTTTGTCTGTTCTGGAGTCAAGCTATTGTAGGCCGTAGAGCTCATCACCAAATAGGCCTGCCCTCCCATTCCTTGCACCTGCAACATATTGCCTGCAAATTGGTGCATTTGAGTCTCGGTAATAGGAATGATTTCCTTGCCATCCTGCTTTAAATGATCCAGAACATTTTTCTTTTCCTTCTTATCATCGATGGTATCCAAACAGAGAACGGCAAAGGTGTCTGCTACACACATCATAACATTGGTGTGGTAAATGGGCAAGCGCTTACCATTAACTGTTTGATTTGCTGTAAACACCACTGGAGTGTACTCAAAATCCTCACAAAATTCTATAAACAACTCCTCATCGGCACGGGCAGATAAGGCACAATAGGCCTTATTATATTCCCGGTCCAAAATGATACTTCCCGTACCTTCCAAGAATAGTTCTTCGTCTTCAGCGGAGGTATAGTCAACAATGTTCTCTATCAAAAAACCTTTTTCCTCCAAGGTTTCCAAAATATCCTCACGCCGTTCATTTCTTCTATTTTCTGCAAACATGGGGTAGATCCCTACATTGCCGTTCTCATGGAAAGAAACCCAATTATTTGGAAAAATAGAATCTGGAGTATCGGGATCCAATGTATCTTCTACAACCACAACATACACACCCTTCTCCCTTAATTTATTTACAAAGGCATCAAATTCGTTTTGCGCCTTCAAATTGATGTCCTGATTCATCATGTCCAAATTCTCTTGGAAATAATTATTGACGGCAGTTTGCTCATTCATACGAAAGTTGACTGGGCGAACCATTAAAATTGTATTTGTTGCTTGCTTCATGACTTGTGGGTACTATCGATTTTATATGAAAAACTTATCCTGTACAGATAAGCACAAAATTAGTTTATTAAATTGCCAATCTAAATGCTTAAAGGTTAAAAAACATACTTGATGACAACTACAGACTGGATCGGGGCTATTGGCGTATTTTTAATATTGATGGGTTATTTTCTCAATCTAAGGGGAATAATAAAAACTACGGACCTTTCCTATATCCTTATGAATCTTTTGGGAGCAGGAATTGCCTGTCTCGCCTCCCTTTTATTGGGTTATATTCCCTTTATCATCCTAGAAGGAATTTGGGCCTTGGTATCCCTTATGGCCCTTATAAACTATGTAAGACAGCGACCGGAAATAATTAATCCCTAATTAAGGGCATGGTACTGCATCTTAATAGACCCTCTTGTTTTGAAATTTCCGCATATGGAATTTCTTCTACGGTGAAGCCTTGCTCCCTGAGCCAATTGTTAAGTCTCGTAAAATTACCCTCCGATACTACCACATCAGGGGAAATGGAAAAGACATTGCTGAACATATGGTACATTTCATCCTTGGTAATTTCGAACACATTTTCCTTCCCAAAAAAGTTGACCAACCAAAGGTATTCCTCCTCTAGGAGAAAACCATTCTTATGGATTATGGCCTTGTCCCTACCCACAGGCTGAAAACAACAATCTAAATGTAGCGCGTTTTCATTTGCTATGGTGTTGGACTTTCTCAATTCAAAAGACTTTACTTTTTTATTTGGGAACAACGATTTTATAAAATCCACTCCGGCCTTATTGGTCCGTGCCGTGATATAATCCGAATAGTCAGCTCCGGTATACGTCCCTATAAAGATATAATCGCCATAGGGCATGACATCGCCTCCCTCTATATGTACATTTTCCGGAGGTGTAATAATATTTTCTTTTGGAATCCCATCCAAAACGTGTTTGATGGCCTCTATTTCGATCTCCCGATCTGGAAGAATGTTCGCCTTGATCAATTTATCCTCGATTACAAATGTAATGTCCCTAGAAAAAATCTGGTTGACATCCTTGAATACCTTCGGTCTATAGACCTTAACCCCATATTTTTCAAAAACCGAAGCAAATGCCTCCATTTCCTTCACCATATCCTCCTCTTTGGGATAAGTGCCTGCCAAAATATGTTCCAATGATTTTGGATCATAAGCTTCTTCTGGGGTAGGAACGGGACCACAACTCTCTGCAGTTCCTAAAAGAACCGCCCGTAACCGGGAAGTTTCGTCTGTAACATTTAGATGCAACATAGTTAGATTTTAAGCAAATATAGAATACTTATACCTCAAAAAAAAAACCGCCCCAGTAAAAAGGACGGTTTTTAATTTTAAGCTTTTAACAAGACTTTTTATCTCTTTTCTACGGAGACAAATGGCCTTAGGTTTTCACCAATATAAACCTGTCTTGGCCTACCTATGGGTTCGTTCTTTAATCTCATTTCCCTCCATTGCGCAATCCAACCTGGAAGTCTTCCCAATGCAAACATAACCGTAAACATTTCTGTTGGGATTCCCAAGGCCCTATATATGATTCCGGAGTAGAAATCCACGTTTGGATATAATTTCCTATCAACGAAGTATTTGTCCTCCAATGCCTCTTTTTCCAGTCCTTTCGCGATTTCCAAGATTGGGTCATCTATTCCAAGATCTCCCAAAACGTCATCTGCCGCTTTTTTGATGATTTTGGCCCTAGGATCAAAATTCTTATAAACCCTATGTCCAAAGCCCATCAATCTAAAAGGATCATTTTTGTCCTTGGCCTTCGCCATATATTTTTTAGTGTCACCACCATCCTTCTCGATAGCTTCCAACATTTCCAATACGGCTTGGTTGGCACCACCGTGCAATGGACCCCAAAGTGCAGAAATTCCCGCTGAAATAGATGTGTATAACCCAGCGTGGGAAGATCCTACTATACGGACCGTAGAGGTGGAACAATTCTGTTCGTGATCTGCATGAAGAATCAACAATTTGGCCAAGGCCTCAATAACCAATTGATTCTTTTTATATTCTTGGTTTGGCTTCTTGAACATCATCTTATGGATATTCTCTACATAGCCAAGGCTATCATCGCCATAATCCAATGGCAATCCTTTCTTTTTGCGCAAGGTCCACGCCACCAAAACCGGGAATTTTGCAAGTATCCTTACAATGGCCCCATACATTTCCTTTTCAGAAGTAACATTTACCGAAGAAGGGTTAAAGGCTATCAAGGCACTGGTCAGTGAGGAAAGTACGCCCATGGGGTGTGCCGACTTTGGAAAACCATCCAAAATCTTTTTCATTTCTTCATCGACATGGGATTCCGCTTTAATGTCGTTATGAAAATTGGTCAATTGCTCTTGGTTTGGCAATTCTCCAAATATCAAGAGGTAGGCCACTTCCAAAAAGTCGGCCTTTTCAGCCAATTCTTCAATGGAGTATCCCCTATATCTTAAAATGCCTTTTTCACCATCCAAAAAAGTAATGGCACTCTCACAAGATCCGGTGTTTTTAAAACCTGGATCTATGGTAATCATCCCTGTAGTTGAACGCAATGTTTTTATATCAATGGCGAGCTCGTTTTCTGAACCCTCAATCACTGGAAAATCATATTTATTTCCTTGATATTCTAAAGTAGCTTTGTCAGACATTTTTGATTTTTACTATTTATACAATCGTAAAGTTATGAAAAACGAAGTTGGTTAACAATTCCCAAATTTCTTTTGTATTTTAATTAACAATACTTTTTTCTGGATGTAGATAACCAAAAGAAATTAGCTGGTTTTCAATACTAATTTAGGTATTTATGGAGTACAGCTGGGTATAATACTCATCGACTGATTTTTTCCAGGTAAATCTCATCTCCTTGGCGTTCTTTTCTATATTTTCCCAAGTGGGTTTATCATTTAGAAAAATATCGAGTACCTCGTCAAAGACACTTTCCATATTTCTCATTTTCTGATCATAGGTATCCCCATCAAAACTAAACCCGGTCCTAAGGTGCTCCACTGTATCCTTTAACCCCCCGGTATGATGTACAAGGCAAGGATGACCATTCCTCATAGCCAGCATTTGGCTTATCCCACATGGTTCGAAAAGGCTGGGCATAAAGTAGAGGTCAGTCTCCAAATAGATGGAATCGATGACATCCTCTGATTGCCCATTGACAAAAATGAAATTCTTATGGGTATAGCTTATTTCACGGAACAATTTTTCATAGCCAGGATCGCCTGTACCCAAAATCAGCAAAATTCCGTTGACTTTGGACAACTTTTCCAATATGGCAATCAAAACGTCCGGAGAGCGCTTAAAAAAATAAAATTTTTGTTCCGTTAACCTTGCCACGCTCGAACAAACAAAAGCTGGGGGCTCGGTCAAAAACTTTACGATCTTCTCTCCAGTATGCGCTAAAAAGTCCGACTTATATTTCTTGGACTCTTCTTGCAACCACTGAAAAATAGCTGTGATGGTATTGCGGTACAGATTACCCTTTTCCGCCTCCCTTATATTTTGATAATTACTACCATTGAGAATACCGAACAACCTTCCTTCATTATCCGCCACTTGGAGATCTCTTTCCAACCCTTCTCCTCCTATGAATTCCGGTGGGGAACTTGGATGAAGTATATCTTCCTTGTAGGATGGGGAGACTGTATGCACGGCATCGGCCAAACGTATTCCAATGGCCATTAAATTGATACAATCTTGATACCTATAATCCATTAAGGCCTTATAATCCAGATCGATCTCCGGGAACCAACTTTTAACAGAAGCATAATTCCCATCAAATGGACGAATCCCCTGTATGGCCAAGTTATGAATGGTATAAACGAAACGCATCTGATTTAAAGATTTATACCCAGGGTGATACGATCTCAAAAACAACAAAAAACTGGTGTGCCAATCATGTATGTGGACAACATCCAATTTGCCAAAACATTCTTTTTTTATTGCTTCTGCAACAGCTGTGCAAAAAATCACATATTTAATGAAGTCGGTATAAAACGGTTCCGTTGGGTCGTCATGATAAATATGGGCGATCCCACCTGCTTCTATTTCGGGGTGATGGATAACATAATGGTGGACATTGGCAAATTCTTTTTTTGGAATTACTTCATATAACTCCGCCGTATATGTAATTCCCCTGAGTTTAAAATTCAAAAGCGTCCTTAGGGTGCCATTATGGTGCAATCTAGAGTAAGAAGGCACTATAACATGAGCCTTGTCCCCTCTTTCAGAAATCTGTCTGGGAACATCCCTTACTACATCGCCCATTCCCCCTGCCTTACATTTAGGAATTCCGTCATTCTCGGCCGCTACAAAAAGAAAATTATTCATTTAATCCATTAATGTTTTACACCCATAAAAGGTAATTATTTATTTTATATATGAACCCTATTTCCTGAAAAAACACAAAAAAAGCCCTTCTGAATCAGAAGGGCCTTAGTTTATGTTTAAGAAATAGATATTATTTTATTTTAAAAGCGTTAGGACCAGGATAGTAAGCCACGCTTCCCAATTCTTCCTCTATACGCAATAACTGGTTGTATTTGGCCATCCTATCAGACCTGGAAGCAGAACCGGTCTTTATCTGACCTGTATTCAAAGCAACCGCCAAATCAGCTATGGTATTGTCCTCGGTCTCTCCAGAACGGTGGGACATTACCGAAGTGTATCCAGCATTGTGTGCCATATTCACTGCAGCAATGGTTTCCGTTAAGGTACCAATTTGGTTCACTTTTATAAGGATAGAATTTGCAATACCATTTTTGATTCCTTTGGACAAACGCTCCACATTGGTAACAAAAAGGTCATCTCCTACGAGCTGTACCTTGTCCCCAATCTTATCGGTAAGGTATTTCCAGCCTTCCCAATCGTTTTCATCCATTCCGTCCTCTATGGATATGATAGGGTAATTTGCAGCTAACTCAGCCAAATAATCTGCTTGTTGCTCACTGGTCCTTACCACTCCCTTATCACCTTCAAATTTTGTGTAATCATATTTACCGTCCACGTAAAATTCCGCAGCAGCACAATCCAAGGCTATCATTACATCATCACCTAATTTATAACCCGCTTTACCAACTGCTGTTGCTATCGTATCCAAAGCGTCTTCTGTTCCACCTGGCAAATTTGGTGCAAAACCACCTTCATCACCTACTGCAGTGCTCAATCCTCTATCGTGCAATACTTTTTTAAGGTTATGGAATATTTCTGTTCCCATTTGCATTGCCTGTGAAAAATCTTTTGCTTTTACCGGCATTACCATAAATTCCTGGAATGCAATAGGAGCATCGGAATGTGAACCTCCATTGATAATGTTCATCATGGGAACTGGCAATGTATTGGCACTTACTCCACCTACATATCTGTATAATGGCATTCCAAGTTCATTTGCAGCAGCTTTTGCCACGGCCAAGGAAACGCCCAAAATGGCATTTGCCCCAAGCTTGGATTTATTTGGTGTTCCGTCCAAATCGATCATTGTCTGATCTATTAGGTTTTGTTCAAATACGGACATCCCAACAATTTCTTCGAAGATGATAGTATTTACATTTTTTACAGCTTGGCTTACACCTTTGCCCATAAATGCCTTACCTCCATCACGAAGCTCAACTGCCTCATGCTCACCCGTTGATGCCCCAGATGGGACTGCAGCCCTACCTAAAATACCACTCTCGGTGTGTACATCTACTTCTATAGTTGGGTTACCCCTAGAATCTAAAATTTGTCGTGCATGAACGTTAATTATAATACTCATAATCTTTTTTGTTTCTGGTTATATACTACTACACAAATATACAAAACAGTGTGATCACTGATTGTCTATATATTGTGATATTCAGTGGGTTTTAAGGAATTTATCAACTATATCGATTTAGTTTAAGTCATTCTTTATCATTTCAAAAAATTCATCAAAAAGATAGCTGGCATCATGGGGTCCGGGACTGGCTTCTGGATGGTATTGTACTGAAAACACATTTTTGCCTTTCATCCTCATCCCTGCCACAGTCTTATCATTTAGATGCACATGTGTGATTTCAAGATCCGTATTCGCTTCTGTTTCTTCCCTACTCACAGCAAACCCATGATTTTGGGATGTAATCTCTCCCTTCCCTGTGGTTAAGTTCATTACAGGATGGTTTATTCCCCTATGTCCATTGTGCATTTTATAGGTAGAAACACCATTGGCGAGAGCAAGCACTTGATGTCCCAAACATATCCCGAACAAGGGCTTGTTGGAGGCAATCATCTTTTTAGCAGCTGCTATGGCGTCTATTAGAGGCTCCGGGTCTCCAGGTCCATTGGATATAAAATAAGCATCGGGGTTCCAAGCGCTCATCTCCTCAAACGAGGTATTGTATGGAAAGACCTTTATAAAGGCATCCCTTTTTTCCAAATTTCTTAAGATGTTCTTCTTTATTCCAATGTCAAGTGCCGCTATTTTATACGTAGCCTTTTCATCGCCATATAGATAAGGTTCCTTTGTGGAAACTTTGGAAGATAATTCCAGTCCGTCCATGCTGGGAACTTTTGCCAATTCTTTCTTTAGGCCCTCAATATTTTCCATGTCTGTTGACATAACCGCATTCATGGCCCCGTGATCCCTGATATAGCTGACCAATGCCCTAGTGTCTACATCAGAAATAGCAAACAAGTCGTTTTTGTCCATGAAATTCTTTAGGCTCGAATCTGCTGCAACCCTTGAATATTCGTAACTAAAGTTTTTACAGATCAATCCTCCAATCTTAATGGAGTCCGATTCCACCTCTTCAATATTGGTTCCATAATTTCCAATATGTGCATTGGTGGTAACCATTAATTGTCCAAAATAAGAAGGATCGGTGAATATTTCCTGATACCCAGTCATCCCGGTATTAAAGCAGACTTCCCCAAAAGCGGTCCCATCTTTATCTCCCACGGCCTTCCCGTAAAAAATGGTCCCATCTGCCAACAATAACAATGCTTTCTTTTTTGTTTGATACTTCATCTGATTATACTACTTAATTATTTGACAAATAAACATAAAAAAAAGGATAAGCTTTTAGGCCTATCCTTTACATATATCAAAAATGTGATGATATTTTATTTTTCTGATTCATCAGCCTTATTTTCTGCGTCTGCAGCTGGTGCTTTTGTTTCAGTTTCTGTTTCAGCAGCCGGAGCATCTTCTACCTTCTTGGTTTTACCCCTTCTGGTGGTTTTCTTAGCTTTCGGCTTACCAACATTGTACAATTCGTTGAAATCTACAAGTTCGATAATTGCCATGTCAGCGTTATCCCCTAGACGATTACCTAATTTGATGATCCTTGTGTATCCTCCTGGTCTATCAGCAACCTTTTCAGATACACCGCTGAACAATTCTGTTACAGCGTTCTTGTCTCTAAGGTTTTTGAAAACGATACGTCTATTGTGCGTTCCTTTTTCAACTGTCTGATTGTTCTCAGCTTTGGACTTTGTGATCAAGGGCTCAACAAATTGTTTTAGGGCTTTTGCCTTGGCAACCGTAGTGTTGATTCTCTTATGCTCTATCAAAGAACAAGCCATATTAGCCAACATAGCCTTTCTATGTGCTGTTTTTCTTCCTAAATGATTAACTTTTTTTCCGTGTCTCATTACTATAACTATATGCTTCTTTCAGAATGATCTTCACCATTCATACGGAAGTCTATTAATCCTTATCCAATTTATATTTTGACAAATCCATACCAAAACTCAACCCTTTGTTGATTACCAACTCTTCAAGTTCAGTTAGGGATTTTTTGCCGAAGTTTCTAAACTTCATCAAGTCATTCTTGTTAAAAGAAACCAAATCTCCCAATGTATCCACTTCCGCCGCCTTCAAACAATTCAAAGCACGTACGGATAAATCCATATCCACTAATTTAGTTTTCAACAACTGACGCATGTGAAGGGATTCTTCATCATAAGTTTCCGTTTGTGCAATCTCATCGGCCTCTAGGGTAATTCTCTCATCTGAGAACAACATAAAGTGATGGATAAGAACTTTGGCAGCTTCGGTCAATGCATCCTTAGGATTTATGGAACCATCACTTGAGATTTCAAAAATCAATTTTTCGTAATCGGTCTTTTGCTCTACACGAAAGTTTTCAATACTGTATTTTACATTCTTTATTGGAGTAAAGATGGAATCTATAGCAATACTTCCTAACGGCGCACCAGACTTCTTATTTTCCTCAGCCGGTACATAACCTCTTCCTTTCTCAATAATTATTTCCATATTGATACTCACCTTGGGATCCATATTGCAGATCACCATATCTGGGTTAAGTACTTGAAAACCGGAAATAAATTTTTGAAAATCACCAGCGGTCAATTGTTCTTTCCCGCTTACAGATATTGAAACAGTTTCACTTTCAACGTCCTCTATTTGTCTCTTAAAGCGCACTTGCTTTAAGTTAAGGATGATTTCTGTAACATCTTCAACAACACCAGGAATCAATGAGAACTCATGCTCTACTTTGTCTATTCTAACAGAAGTTATAGCAAAACCTTCCAAAGATGAAAGCAATACTCTTCTTAATGCGTTCCCAATAGTCAATCCGTAACCAGGTTCCAAAGGGCGGAATTCAAACTTCCCTTCAAAATCTGTAGAATCGATCATTATAACTTTATCGGGCTTCTGAAAATTAAATAATGCCATAATTGGATCAGTCTTGTTTATTTAGAGTATAACTCCACGATTAATTGTTCCTTGATGTTTTCTGGAATCTGCAATCTTTCCGGAATAGAAACATAAGTTCCTTCCATCTTTTCAGTATTCCATGTAATCCATTCGTAGACACTGCTACTTGCAGAAAGAGAATCCTGAATGGATTGTAAAGACTTAGATTTTTCTCTCACACCAACAACATCACCAGCTTTTAACGAGTAAGATGCTATGTTTACCAACTCCCCATTAACTGTAATATGTCTGTGGGAAACTAATTGCCTTGCAGCTCTTCTAGAATTGGCGATGCCCATTCTATAAACTACATTGTCCAATCTAGACTCACAAAGTTGAAGCAATACCTCTCCGGTTACCCCTTTGCTACTATTTGCTTTGGCAAATAAGTTTCTAAATTGACGCTCCAAAATACCATAAGAATATTTTGCCTTTTGCTTTTCCATTAACTGGATTGCGTACTCAGATTTTTTTCCACGACGTCTTGCGTTACCGTGTTGTCCTGGAGGATAATTCCTTTTTTCAAAAGATTTGTCGTCTCCGAAAATCGCTTCACCGAACTTACGGGCGATTTTAGTTTTTGGTCCTGTATATCTTGCCATCTTCTTTAAATTGGGAAATGTGATTATGAATTAAGGCTAACTAATCCTTCGATAATCGTAACTACACTTCCTGTGAAAACCCTTTTGGGCCATATTAATAATTATACTCTTCTTCTTTTTGGAGGTCTACATCCATTGTGCGGCATTGGAGTAATATCTATGATCTCCGTTACCTCAATACCTGAATTGTGAATAGAACGAATAGCAGATTCCCTACCATTCCCTGGTCCCTTAACATAGACCTTTGCTTTTCTCAATCCAGCTTCGTGAGCAACTTTCGCACAATCTTCTGCAGCAATCTGGGCAGCATAAGGAGTATTCTTTTTAGAACCTCTAAAACCCATTTTACCAGCGGAAGACCACGAAATTACGTCACCTTTTTTATTGGTCAAAGCGATTATAATATTATTGAAAGAGGCAGTTACGTGTGCTTCACCTACTGACTCAACAATAACCTTACGTTTCTTTGTTGTTTTTGTATTTGCCTTTGCCATAATACGCTACTTATTATTTAGTTGCTTTTTTCTTGTTGGCAACTGTTTTTCTTTTTCCTTTACGAGTTCTAGAGTTATTCTTTGTTCTCTGACCTCTTAATGGCAAACCAGATCTATGACGAATACCCCTGTAACATCCGATATCCATTAAACGTTTAATGTTCATTTGGATTTCTGAACGAAGTTCTCCCTCAATTTTGAAAGAGGCAACGGCGTCACGAATACGTCCGATTTCATCATCGTTCCAATCAGATACTTTAGTATCCTCACTAACCTGGGCTTTCTCTAAAAGTTCTTTAGCCCTACTTCTACCGACACCAAAAATATAGGTAAGAGCTATAACTCCCCTTTTCTGTTTTGGTATATCTACACCTGCAATTCTTGCCATAATTACCCTTGTCTTTGTTTAAATCTAGGATTCTTTTTATTAATTACGTACAATCTGCCTTTTCTACGCACAATCTTGCACTCGGCACTTCTCTTTTTTATTGATGCTCTAACTTTCATCCTATATACTTAATATCTATATGTAATTCTCGCCTTAGTCAAATCATAAGGGCTCATTTCTAATTTTACCTTATCACCTGGAAGCAACTTAATGTAATGCATCCGCATCTTTCCAGAGATATGAGCCGTTACAACATGTCCATTTTCCAGTTCCACTCGGAACATTGCATTGGACAATGCCTCAATTATGCTCCCATCTTGCTCTATTGCTGCCTGTTTAGCCATAATCTAAGCTACTTTTCTGTTTTTACCGGTTTTCATAAGACCATCATAATGTCTGTTAAGCAAATATGAATTCACTTGTTGCACTGTATCGATAGCCACACCAACCATAATTAAAAGTGATGTTCCTCCATAAAATAAGGCCCATCCCGGCTGCACATCCATAAGCTTTACAACTAAGGCTGGTAAAACAGCGAGCAAAGCTAAGAAAAATGAACCTGGTAATGTAATCAAAGACATTATTTTATCAAGAAAATCTCCAGTTTCTTTTCCTGGCCTAATTCCTGGGATAAAACCGCCGCTCCTTTTAAGGTCATCGGCCATTTTATTCGTTGGAACCGTGATCGCCGTATAAAAGTATGTAAACACAATGATCAAGAACGCGAACAATATATTGTAGGCCAACCCGAATATGTCGGCAAACTGTACTTCCATCCATTGTCCAACAGCTGTATTATTGAACGTTTTCCCTAATAAACCAGGGGCGAACATAATAGCCTGGGCAAAGATAATTGGCATAACTCCAGAAGCGTTCAACTTCAATGGAATATACTGTCTTGAACCCATGATGTTCTTTTCATACCCTCCAGAAGCTGTTCTTCTGGCGTATTGCACCGGTATCTGCCTAGTTGCCATCACCAATAATACACTGGCAAGAATCACCAGGAACCAAATGATGATCTCGATCAACATGAACATCAATCCACCGTTGTTGTTGGCAGTTCTTGAGATAAACTCCTGAACAAATGATTGTGGCAAAGTTGCTATGATACCAATCATAATCAACAATGAAATACCATTACCAATCCCCTTGTCCGTAATTTTCTCTCCCAACCACATGGCAAAAACAGTACCTGTTACCAAGATGATTACAGAAGGTATAATAAAGCTTAGCCCTTTACCCAATACAAATGCACTGTCCGGAACTCCTAAAGCACCTAGACTGTACAAATATGCAGGGGCCTGAACAATACAGATACCAATGGTCAACCATCGTGTGATCTGATTGATCGTCTTTCTTCCGCTTTCTCCCTCTTTCTGTAATTTCTGTAGATAAGGAATAGCAATTCCCATCAACTGAACAACAATAGAGGCAGAAATGTAAGGCATGATCCCCAATGCAAAAACAGAAGCATTGGCAAAAGCCCCTCCTGTAAATGCGTTCAAAATACCTAATATACCACTGTCCGTGTTGGAAGATAACTCAGCCAACTGTTCGGTATCAATACCAGGAAGAACTATTTGGGCACCAAAACGATAAACCAAAAGCAAACCAAGGGTAATAACAATCCTTCCCCTAAGCTCATCTATCTTCCAAATATTGGATAATGTCTCAAAAAATTTCTTCATAGTTATATGCTTATAAACTTATTACCTCACCACCGGCAGCCTCAATAGCCGCTTTGGCACTGGCAGTAAATTTATGTACAGATACTTTAAGGGGCACTTTTAATTCACCACCACCTAAAATTTTGATCAAATCGTTTTTACCGGCCAACCTGTTTTCCACAAGAATATCGATGGTAACCGCATCTTTCACGATACCATTATCTACCAAATCCTGTAGTTTGTTCAGATTAATACCTGTAAAATCTTTCCTATTGATGTTGGTAAAACCAAACTTAGGCACACGACGTTGCAATGGCATCTGACCACCTTCGAAACCAAGTTTCTTGGAGTAACCAGATCTGGATTTTGCTCCTTTGTGTCCTCTTGTGGCAGTACCACCTTTACCAGAACCTTGACCTCTACCAATGGTTTTCCCATCTTTGTGTGTAGATCCCTCTGCCGGTTTTAAATTGTGTAAATTCATAACACCTTATCGTTATTAAGCTTCTTCTATAGAAACTAAGTGTTCAACTTTATTTATCATACCAAGAATATTAGGCGTTGCATCATGCTCTACTACCTGGCCTAATTTTCGTAATCCAAGCGCCTCCAAAGTCCTTTTTTGGTTTTGCGGCTTTTTGATACTACTCTTTACTTGCTTAACTTTAATCTTTGCCATAATATCCTTGCTTTATCCTTTAAAAACTTTTTCCAAAGAAACACCTCTTTGTGTTGCAACAGTCTTTGCATCCCTAAGCTGTAACAAGGCATCAAAAGTTGCCTTTACAACGTTGTGAGGGTTGGAAGAACCCTGTGACTTAGAAAGTACATCCTGCACTCCTACAGCCTCCAATACGGTTCTTACAGCACCACCTGCAATAACTCCGGTACCATGGGAAGCAGGCTGTATATATACACGCGCTCCACCAAATTTACCTTTTTGCTCATGAGGAAGTGTTCCCTTGTTTAAAGGAATCCTAATTAAATTTTTCTTGGCATCTTCGATTCCTTTAGCTATTGCGGTTGCTACTTCTTTGGATTTCCCCAAGCCGTGACCAACAACACCATTTTCATCTCCAACTACAACTATTGCAGAAAAACCAAATGCTCTACCACCTTTAGTAACCTTGGTTACCCTTTGAATACCTACCAAACGGTCTTTTAACTCTAGACCACCTGGCTTAACGGTTTCTGCGTTTTTATATTTTTGAAACATAATATATTAGAATTTTAGTCCGGCTTCCCTAGCTCCTTCAGCCAATGATTTTACTCTACCATGGTACAAATTACCACCCCTATCAAAAGCGACAGTTTCAATTCCTATCTTCTGTGCTTTTTCTGCTATAGCCTTCCCCACTTGGGTAGCTATTTCCGATTTTGTTCCTTTTGAAGAGCTTAGATCTTTATCCCTAGACGACGCAGCAGCTAAACTAACTCCTTTTGTATCATCTATTATTTGAACATAAATTTCCTTATTGCTCCTAAAAACAGACAATCTAGGCCTTGTGGACGTTCCAAAGGAAACTTTTCTAATTCTTCTCCTAATCCGTTGTCTTCTCTCAGTTTTCGATAATCCCATAATGCTTATTATTAAGCTGACTTACCAGCTTTTCTTCTTAATTGTTCACCTACAAACTTGATTCCTTTTCCTTTGTAAGGTTCTGGCTTACGGAAAGCTCTTATCTTGGCAGCGATCTGACCTACCAATTGCTTATCAAAAGACGTTAATTTTATGATTGGGTTCTTTCCTTTCTCAGAAATAGTTTCCAACTTAACCTCTTCGGCCAAATCCAAAACTATGTTGTGGGAAAAACCCAATGCCAAATCTAATTTTTGTCCTTGATTACTTGCACGGTATCCTACTCCTACCAGTTCCAATTCCTTGGTCCATCCTATAGAAACGCCTTTCACCATATTCAAAACAAGGGCTCTGTAAAGACCATGTTTAGCTTTGTGTTCCTTTGAATCAGATGGTCTGGTTACCCATACCTGTCCGTCTTCTATTTTTATTGCTACCGCCGAGTACTCCTGGGTAAGCTCACCCAACTTACCTTTTACAGTAATGGTGCTCTCGTTTACCTCTACGGAAACTCCCTCCGGGATCGCTATTGGATTATTACCTATTCTAGACATTGTTCTAACTCTTTATAGTATTAATAAACGTAACACAAAACCTCTCCACCAACTTTATCCAACTTGGCTTGCTTACTGGTCATCACCCCGTGGGAAGTAGATACAATCGCAATTCCCAAACCATTCAATACTCTGGGAAGATCTAAAGCATTTACATACTTACGTAGACCTGGCTTACTTATACGTTGTAATTTTCTTATCACCGGTTCTTTGGTAATCTTATCGTATTTCAAAGCTATCTTGATATTACCTTGAACGGCGTTCTCCTCGAATTTGTAGCTTAATATATACCCTTGATCAAACAAGATTTTGGTCATTTCTTTTTTCAAATTAGAGGCAGGGATTTCTACAACCCTGTGACCTGCCATACTGGCATTTCTAATTCTTGTCAAGTAATCCGAAATTGGATCTGTAAACATAATTATATATTTGCGGCAACGGTTTTTAACACAATTGTTAAACCTGGAACCAGTTTATACTCAATTTTTTACCAACTAGCTTTTCTAACGCCAGGAATCAAACCGTTGTTTGCCATTTCCCTGAACATAACCCTAGAAACACCAAATGTTCTCATGTAACCTCTTGGTCTTCCAGTCAACTTACATCTGTTGTGCATACGGACAGGAGAAGCGTTTCTTGGTAATTTCTGTAATGCTTCATAGTCTCCGGCCTCTTTCAAAGCTTTTCTCTTTTCTGCGTATTTTGCTACAGTTTTTGCTCTCTTGACTTCGCGGGCCTTCATTGATTCTTTAGCCATACTAATTCTTTTTAAAAGGTAGTCCTAATTCAGTTAATAATGATTTTGCTTCCCTATCGGTATCAGCCGTGGTTACAAAAGTGATATCCATACCATTGATTCTATTGATCTTGTCAATGTTCATCTCTGGAAAGATAATCTGCTCCGTGATCCCCAAATTGTAATTGCCCCTACCATCAAAACCAGTAGCTTTAATTCCTTGGAAATCCCTTACTCGTGGTAAGGCACTTGTGACCAACCTATCCAAAAACTCGTACATCCTTTCACCACGTAAGGTTACTTTGGCGCCAATTGGCATCCCCTTACGTAATTTAAAAGCTGCAACATCCTTCTTGGAAATAGTTGATATTGCTCTTTGACCAGTGATTGCCGTAAGTTCATCCACAGCATGGTCAATTAATTTTTTATCTGCCACAGCTGCTCCAACACCTCTGCTAAGAACTATCTTTTCCAACTTTGGAACCTGCATTACATTTTTGTAACCAAATTCTTCTTGAAGCGCCTTTACGATGCGCTCTCTGTATTCTTGTTTTAATCTTGGAATGTAAGCCATAACTAAATTACTTCATTAGATTTCTTGGAAAACCTTACTTTCTTGCCCTCTCTTTCTTCAAAACCTACTCTTGTTGCATCGCCCGATTTAGGATCGATCAAAGATAGGTTAGAAATATGAACGGGAGCTTCTTTCTTTACTATTCCTCCCTGAGGATTCTTAGCGCTCGGTTTCTCATGTTTAGATACCATATTGGCACCTTCTACAATCGCTTTATTTTTTTCACGGTCAACACTCACAACCTTGCCCTCGGTACCTTTATGGTCCCCGGCAATGATTTTTACAGTGTCTCCTGCTTTTATTTTAAGTTTCATCATCTTACTGAATATATTAAAGCACCTCTGGAGCTAATGATACAATCTTCATGAACTGTTTGTCACGAAGTTCTCTTGCCACAGGACCAAATACACGTGTACCTCTCATTTCTCCCGTAGGATTCAATAAAACACAGGCATTGTCATCAAAACGAATGTATGAACCATCCTGTCTTCTAACTTCTTTTGTAGTCCTCACAACAACCGCAGTAGAAACTGCACCTTTCTTGATAGTACCATTTGGTGCGGCTTCCTTAACCGTAACCACTATTTTATCACCTACTGAAGCATATCTTCTCTTTGTACCTCCCAAAACACGTATGGTCAATACTTCCTTTGCTCCTGTATTATCGGCTACCTTTAGTCTAGATTCTTGCTGTAACATAATTATTTAGCTCTTTCAATGATTTCAACTAATCTCCAACACTTGTTCTTACTCAATGGACGAGTTTCCATGATCTTCACAGTATCGCCAACATTACAGTCGTTCGTCTCGTCGTGTGCAACATATTTCTTAGTTTTCAACACGTACTTTCCGTACATAGGGTGCTTTACACGCTTAACTTCTGAAACCACAATTGATTTCTCCATTTTATCGCTTGTTACAACGCCTATTCTTTCTTTTCTTAAATTTCTATTTTCCATAAAGCAGAACCAATTATTGTAATTCCCTTTTTGTTAATTCTGTCGCAATTCTTGCCACTGTTCTTCTTACTTTTCTTATTTGAAGAGGGTTTTCCAATGGAGTAACAAAATGGGCCATTTTTAAATCCGCATGTTGTTTTTTGTACTCAGCTAGTTTCTCTTTCAACCCTTCTACTGATAATTCCTTTATTTCCGATTGTTTCATGATTTCTTGAAATTAAAATTAAGCTGAATAATCTCTAGCAACAACAAACTTAGTCTTAACAGGTAGCTTTTGGGCTGCCAATCTCATTGCCTCTTTAGCAATGTCCATAGACACTCCACCTACCTCAAACATAATTCTTCCTGGTTTTACAACGGCAACCCAGTACTCAACAGCACCTTTACCTTTACCCATACGTACCTCTAAAGGCTTCTTCGTAATAGGCTTGTCCGGGAATATTTTTATCCATAATTGACCTTCTCTTTTCATGTATCTTGTAGCCGCAATACGCGCTGCTTCAATTTGACGTGAAGTAACAAAATCAGTATCCAAGGACTTTATACCAAACATACCGTTAGAAAGTTGGTGACCTCTTCCCGAGACCCCTTTCATGCGACCCTTCTGCGCTTTACGATATTTGGTTCTTTTTGGCTGTAACATTTCTTTCTTTCTTTAAAAAATTACTTTCTACGACGTGGTTTCTTTCCTCCTTCTGGTTTTCCACCTTTGCCCGGGGTCTGTCCTTTAGACATTCCTACCAAAGGAGAAAGCTCTCTCTTACCATAAACCTCACCTTTCATGATCCACACTTTAATACCCAATCTTCCGTAGGTAGTATGCGCTTCATGTAATGCATAGTCTATATCAGCTCTGAACGTAGACAATGGAATTCTACCGTCTTTGTAAGATTCCGAACGCGCCATTTCAGCACCGTTCAAACGACCTGATATCTGAATTTTGATACCCTCGGCGTTCATCCTCATTGCAGCTGCGATAGCCATTTTTATAGCCCTTCTAAAAGAAATTCTACTCTCGATCTGACGAGCGACACTAGCAGCAACCAAATTGGCATCTACTTCTGGTCTCTTGATCTCAAAGATGTTGATCTGAACTTCTTTGTCCGTAATTTTCTTAAGCTCTTCTTTCAACTTATCTACTTCCTGACCACCTTTACCGATAATGATACCAGGTCTTGCAGTGGTGATGGTTATAGTTACAAGTTTAAGAGTACGCTCAATAATAACTCTAGAAACACTGGCTTTCGCCAAACGTGCATGAACATATTTTCTTATCTTATCGTCTTCGGCCAACTTATCTCCGTAGTCGTTTCCACCGTACCAGTTAGATTCCCATCCTCTGATAATACCTAGACGATTCCCGATTGGATTTGTTTTCTGTCCCATACTAAATGCTCTAGCTTTGTGTGTTATTGTTAGACTCCAATACCATTGTTACGTGGTTGGAACGTTTTCTGATTCGATGTGCTCTCCCTTGTGGTGCAGGTCTAAGTCTTTTCAACATACTCCCTCCATCAACTCTTACCTCTTTTACAACAAGATCAGCATCTTCTATACTTGCATCTTCGTTCTTGGATTGCCAGTTTGCAATTGCAGATAGCAATAATGTCTCCAATCTTTTGGAAGCTTCCTTCTGGTTGAACTTCAATATGGCTAGAGCCTTTTCAACTTGAACTCCCCTTACCAAATCAGCTACCAAACGCATCTTCCTTGGTGATGTAGGACAATTGTTCAATTTCGCAAATGCAACTTGCTTTTTCTCTGCCTTTATTCTTTCGGCCATTTGTCTTTTTCGAACTCCCATAGCTTACTTTTTACCTTTATTCTTAGTACCCCCATGACCTCTAAAAGATCTTGTAGGTGAAAATTCTCCCAATTTGTGACCAACCATGTTCTCAGTTACAAATACGGGAACAAATTGTTTCCCATTATGTACCGCTATGGTTTGACCAACGAAATCTGGTGTTATCATTGAAGCTCTAGACCAAGTTTTAATAACTGATTTCTTTCCCGATCCAACATTATCCTGAATCTTCTTGTCTAGACTATAGTGAACGTAAGGTCCTTTCTTTAGTGAACGTGCCATTTCTTTCTAGTTTTTATTTCTTTCTACGTTCTATTATATACTTGTTGGTACTCTTGGTTTTAGAACGAGTTCTAAATCCTTTTGCCGGAATACCATTTCTAGATCTTGGATGACCACCTGAAGCTCTACCTTCACCACCACCCATTGGGTGATCGACAGGGTTCATCGCTACTGGCCTAGTTCTTGGTCTTCTACCCAACCATCTGCTTCTACCTGCCTTACCGGATACCAATAATTGGTGATCGGAATTGGACACGGCACCTACAGTTGCCAAACAATTTGCAAGAATCAATCTTGATTCCCCAGATGGCAACTTTATAGAGACAAACTTACCGTCTTTCGACATTAATTGGGCAAACGTACCTGCACTTCTAGCCATAACAGCTCCTTGACCAGGACGTAATTCTATACAAGAAATAATAGTACCTAAAGGAATAGCATTCAAAGGAAGGGTGTTTCCAATTTCTGGAGCAACATCACTACCCGTAGCCACTTCTTGACCTACTTGCAACCCATTCTGAGCCACAACATACCTCTTTTCACCATCTGCATAATTCAGCAACGCGATAAAGGCTGTTCTGTTAGGATCGTACTGTATTGAATCAACGGTAGCAACAACTCCTTGTTTCTCCCTTTTGAAATCGATAACACGATACCTTCTTTTATGACCTCCACCTTTCTGGCGTATCGTCATTTTTCCTTGACTGTTTCTACCTCCGGACTTTTTTAACGGAGCGAGCAAGCTCTTCTCCGGCTTATCAGTAGTAATGGCGTCAAACCCATTTACTACTCTAAATCGCTGTCCTGGAGTGATTGGTTTTAATTTTCTAACTGACATTTTTTGTCTTTATAGATTATTGTAAAAATCAATTGCCTCTCCATCCGCTACATCCACAATTGCCTTTTTATAGGCATTTGTCTTCCCGTGCTGTACGCCGGTTTTCGTGTAACGTGATTTACGTTTTGGACCGTAGTTCATTGTACGAACTTTCTCCACAGATACCCCATAAGTAGTTTCAACAGCTTTT
>JBLGAT010000033.1:0-28695 GCA_047612485.1 Psychroserpens sp. | reverse complement strand
CGCCAGGCCAGAACCCCAACTTCATTATATTATGGTTGTTAAAATCCTGATTTTGTATATGTTCCTTGATATAGGAATATAGCTCTCCAATGGCATTGTAATAAACATTCCTTAAAATATGAATGATATTTTTTGCCTCTACCAAAGGGGTCGGCTTTTTGGCATTGATTAGAGAGGTAAGCCCCAACTGTTGAAGGGTAACATCTATCTCATTGATCTTATTATCCACAATCAATGATCTTAGGTTGTCCATAATATCCAAAACGGCTGGGGTGTAAAACTGTGTAGGATGGGCAGTCAATACAATGCGCGCGCTAAAAGTGGACAACTTTTCGGATATCTCGTCCCAGCTTTTATTTTTTTCCACCATTTGGACGTAATCCTTTATCGTCGAGGAGTTACTATGTTCCTGTAATTTTGGAAATGCGGCATCTTCCACACTATCGTACAAAACCACCTGGCGTTCCACATATTGAATAACACTGAACATGAAGTCGATCCTGTCCTTTTCCGAATCTATGTTGGCATAGTTCTGAAAAAAAGCATCCAAGATTTCCAATGGATTTTTACCCGATTTAAGTCCTTTCTCGGCTTGATGCATCAAGAGAGGTATCAACATCCCAATATTCTCAATATTTCTATAAGGCAAACTTAGAAATAGGCTGTTATATATATTGAATTTGTTATGTACAGATTTTTTAAACTCTTCTATTCGTTCCAATTTTGGCATAGCTTCTTAATTATGAGATGTGCATTGATTAATCCATCGTAAATGGAAAATAAATTTCGACTGATAAATATCGGTATAAATCTATAATAGGGAATGGAAATGATAGCAAATAACAAAATTGTACTGTAACACCACAAAACTAACGCACTTCACAACTATTATTTCCACACTTCGTATAATGGAAATATATTTACTGTGTATTAGTTAAGGAGTTAATTTTTTCATTTTCATATAGTGTTCTCGTAAAAGGGCCTTTGTCGTTAAGATAAAGGCCTTTTTTAATGGTGCAAACTTTTTATCGCAACTCTATTTTGTCAATTTCCAACATAAAATCCTCCGCCCTTTTATTTCCAATAAGAATACTGATGGATTCCATGGTGATCACAGGATAATTGGGCATATCAAGCCTTCTGCCCCTGAACCAGGGTGTCATTTCATCCAACGTCAGTTCTAAAGTCTGCCATTGCCCCGTAGTACTGAATTTGCCAATATAACTGTAATAGTCCCCATTCATGGATTTGATCCTAAACTGATAGTTTTTTCCGTCCCCTTTAAGTCTAATCACACATTTGGAATATCCCTTTACGCTTACTTTCTTCATTTGATAGCGTACCGATGAGAATCCCCCATTATTTTCCAATGAAACACGGCCTTCAAAAACACCATGGCCCTCCGAATTGACATAAATTATACCAGAAGACCGGCCACCCATGACCACATCATCCAAAACGGTCCACTGGGAAAGATTGCTATTTTTATTAAAATCAAATATTACAAGAGGATTTGTCATAAACAACTGAACTATACTAATTAGGAAAATGACCATATATCTGTTGGAAAAAAATACCATAATTAACGCTTTGGGATATGTTAATGATGAATAGGGTTCCCTACAGATTCCTGAAACCGGTGAATATGCTTGATCCACCACCTGCTCCCATCATTGAATAAGTAAACACCATTGAAGCCTCTTTCAAGCGGAGTTTCATTTTTTTTCTTGTATTCAATTCAGAGATCCGCTTTATTTTATTTGAGTTTTTCCTTGAAAAAATCCATGGTTCTACCCCAAGCTAAATTAGCCGCCGTTTCATCATAACGAGGAGTGGTGTTGTTGTGAAACCCGTGGTTCACCTCAGGATAGAAATAGGCGACATGTTCAATTTTGTTTTCCTTCAGCACTTTCTCATAAGCAGGCCATCCCGCATTGACCCTTTCGTCCAATCCGGCATATTGGAGCATTAACGGGGCACTTATCATTGCAGCCTCTTCATCTGAAGGTTGCCCCCCATAGAAAGGCACCGAAGCAGAAAGGGAGGGAACCTTAACTGCCATCATATTCGCAATCCATCCTCCAAAACAAAATCCGACTACACCCACTTTCCCGTTGCAATCATCCCGGGAGATTAAATACTCGTAGGCCGCAATAAAATCCTCCAACATCTCATTCCGGTCTCGCTCCCTTTGCATAGCCCTGCCCTCATCATCATTTCCTGGATAACCTCCCAATGGGGACAAGGCATCGGGAGCAAGGGTGATGAACCCTTCCAATGCAGCCCTTCGCCCTACATCCTCGATATAAGGGTTAAGGCCCCTATTCTCATGGACCACTATAATCCCCGGTAACTTTTCTTTTTTATCCATGGGTTTTGACAACAATCCTTTGATAGTGCCACCCCCTTTGGGAGAATCATAGGTGATATAATCCGATTGTAACCTCGGGTCATTTGACTTTACCAAAATGGTATCGATATAATTGGGCATCATAAAACTCAATAGGGAAGGAATGGTTATACCGCCTACCGCATAGAGGGAGAGCTTCTCCATAAATTGCCTTCTTTCTATTTTATTATGGGCATAATCATCGTAAAGATCGAAGACCTCTTGATTGATATCCTCTTTTGTCAACTTTTTCATATCCTTGCTTTTTGACTATTAATACTTATAATTTATCTCTGGTCAATCCCTTTAGAAATGGGATTTGATTTTAGATATACATCCATTTGGGGAAAGGGGATGGTAATATGGTGCTCTTGAAATTTTCGATTGATAATTCTACGAATATCACTTTTGGCCTTTCCTATCCTAAAAATACTTTTACTAAAAAATAACAATTCAAAATCCAAGGACGAGTTCCCAAAATTCATCAACCGTGCCTCTACCAATTCCCTGGCATAAACATCGGGGTGCTCAAAGGCACTTTCTTCCAATATTTTTATGACCAGATCCACGTCGCTGCCATAAGCGACCCCGACGTCAATTCTGAACCTGGACTTATCGGATTGATGGCTCCAATTGATCACCTTACTGTTCGTAATCAAAGAATTGGGTAAGATAATGGAAATGTCATCCCTATTCAGGGCCTTGGAAGTACGCAACCCGATGCTTTGAATTTTAACCACATCCCCATCAACCTCCAAAATATCATCTACCTTAATGGACCGTTCGGAGAGCAGAATAATTCCCGACAAAATATCATTGAAGGTTTGCTGTAACCCCAATCCAATCCCCACCAACAAGGCCGCGGAACCAGCCAATAAAATGGTCACCTTTACACCAATATTTTCCAGTAAAAAGGCTAATGTTATGATCCAGATGACATATTTCATCATCTGATACAGGGCATAACTGCTCCCATGGTCCAACTTGTTCAGTTTGGATTTTCGGGAAAGCCCTTTTTTAATGAGCCAAAGGATTAGCCTTGCAGTAACCAAAATTAAAAAGATGGTTACCAGTTTAGAAACTTTTACGGTGTAATCCCCTATTGTAAAGATTTCAAATTCCAATATTTTATTGATAGTTTCCATTTGGTCTTTTTCTGATACACCCTGATTGTTAAATTGAATTGAACTGCAAGTTCTGCCTTCTATAAATATAGGGAATTCCCAAATGGAGACCTTTATCAATTAACAGCTCTTTGGCAACAATCCTATTGGTTGTAATACTTATAAATTCATATTGTAGCGACTATTTAACTTGGGGCTGCAAACGTGTTTTGGTTACGGCCACGGAATCAATTTTACTTCGTGAATAAAATACCGGAAAATAGAGATCCTTGGCCCAAGGCTCAAACAAATTGCTATAGAAAGGACTTTCTGGATTGCCAGATTGACCAGGCCCATTGGCACCTATGGCCTCGTCCCAATTGCCGGTATTGACAATCATCCTAAAGGAAGCACCACTACTCTGCCTATTATTTGCTCCTGTAGACCCAGGGGTGAACGAATTGCCCCCCCTTGGCAAGGGACCCATATCCAATTTTGCTTTTATCTCCTCATTCACCACACCGCCCAAGGCATGGGCCATATAGGTGTGTTTATATTTTTCTTGCCCATATTGCCATTGCGTCATATCATCCCCTACAGTTGCTTCCAGATAGGCAATGCCATTGTTGAAGGCCTTAAGGAGAAATCTATTTCTACCTAAATTGGGTTCGGCACCAAACCTAGTGTCAGGACTTACCATCCAATCCACCACCTTTTTCATTTGGATATTATCAATGAGCCCCACCCCTGCCATGGGAATAAAGGTTTCATTGGCTAGTTTTCTAAGTTGGTTTTCGAAAGCCACATAAATGGCCGCCTCCACAGATGAAGCTTCCAATCGATAATCCCACTGTATAAGTTTGTCCCTTGCCTCCTTGGTTTTTCCGCCCATAGGTAAAACTGCCAATAGAGGAACTAGCGCCCTTGCAGGGATGGAAAGATAATCTACCTGTAGGGCCTTCATATCTTCCATGGTCATTTTTGTTCCTGACGCCAACACTTCATTGACCCTGTCTCCCCTGTAGGGATCCGCCCAAGAAAAGCCAATGGCGTTCCAATGGTCGTAATTATCTGGAGTGACACTCTGATTGGCTGTGGCGATAAAACCACTGGTAGGGTTGAGGTCATTTGGTTTTTGAACAATGGGCAAATATCCATCCCATTCATAACGACCATCACCAGGAACCGGGACCATGCCACTGAAATCATTCCTTACCGGGGCTATTCCAACGGCCTGCCATCCAATATTCCCTTTTTTATCGGCCCAGACCATGTTCTCCCCAGGAATATGACTGTAATTACAGGCTTCCCTAAATTCTTCCCATGTTTTGGCCTGGTCCATACGCAAAGAGGCCAAATAAGGTGATCCCCCGGGCTCCAGCCAAGCACAACGGACAGCATAGGCCGTGTTATTTTTCTCATCGGAAAAAACAACAGGCCCGTGTTGTGTATATTTCAGTTCAACTAATACATCTTCTTCTCCCTTCACTTTAATGGCTTCTGAAACAACGGTCATATTCACCCAATGATCATTGTACTTGTACTGGTTGGAATTTTCTGGATTCAATTCATAAACGTACAGGTCCTCCCCGTCGGTTTCAAAAACTGTGAGACCCCAAGAGCCATATTCATTGTGCCCTATGGAAATACCAGGAATTTCGGGCTCTCCTCCTCCGATCACATTCCATCCCGGTGCTACCAAATGTGCCATATACCGCAAAGAAGGTACCGCAATGGTTCTATGGGGATCATTTGCCATGTAGGTATTCCCGTCCGCCATCAACGTTCCACTGACCACCCAGTTGTTGCTTCCAATGGAGCGGGGATCTTCCTTTTCCATTTTCGGCGTCAGCATTGCTGTTTCATAGGCCAAATTTTTATAGGCCGGCTGTACATCACTTTCCTGAAAGGCTACAGGTTTTCTATAGGCCTTGTAGAGTTCCAGAATATCTTGAAATAGGAGTTCCTTATCAATACTTGGGTCCAGATCAATGGCCGGATCCTTAGGGTGGAACCAAGATAGGTCCTTTACCGTGGCCGATCCCAACTTGGCAACGGCCCGCCCTATTTGTAGTTCTTCCTCAATATTTCCCAAAAGGCCCTGATGTCTTGAAATGACAACCTCAGGGGTCCATTTTTCGGGTTTTATGTTCAAGATTTTAAATTCCAGAGGCAATTGTTCAGGTGTTTTTAGGATTTCTTCAATATAGGCATTCACCCCATCCGAATAAGCTGTAATAATTTCTGTCCCATCGGTATGATAATGGTTCATTTCTTGGGTCATATCCCCGCGATATTTAAAGAGCCGGGTTCCTATATCACGTTTCAACTCCCTTTCACCTAAAATTTCCGCAACGGTCCCCGTGGCCTGTCGCCGCCATATCTCAAATTGGAAAAGGCGGTCCTTGGCGGCAGCATAACCTTGGGCAAAAAAGAGGTCGTGCTGGTTTTTGGCATAAATGTGATTGATGCCCCATTCATCCCGCACCAGTTCTACAGGTTCTTTAAGACCAGAGACAAACAATTTATCATGATCAGAGGAGGACGTACAGGAAAAAAGGAGGATCGCAATTAATAGAAATGAAAAGGTTCTCATATTTTATGGGTTGGAATTGGTTTGGCAATAAAAGCAATGGCTAGACCATTACTTTTTAAAGTTACTTAATTTTCCAAACCTAAAACACAATTGGGCATCTGAAGATCCAATTTTTTACCCCTTCTATTGTTAAAAATACAATTCCTTAAAAAATTGGATTCTACTTCCGGGCATGATCATTTTCCAAATATCCTTTTTAGGGATGATCTATTTGTCATATAAGCGTTTTCCGTCTGTATAGGTTCTATAGATGAAGGCATAAAAGAAAAGAAATCCAACAAAAACATAACCACTGAGGATTGCTGTCCGATGCAACAAGATCAGTGCGCCTAGGGGAACTAGGATGACCAGGTAATAAAGAATATTATTTTTAAACATTTTATTTCAAAGTCGGTTTAGTTTGCATTAAACAAAAGCAACTTTATATTTTCCTATTGGGGTTTTTGAAAGGCTATTTTTTAAAAGGCCCTATTCTTCCCATAAGAATCACCCCAACCCCGAATCCTATCAAAGCTGCTCCCAGCAGGCTCCAATTTGTGCTGTTCAATACATAAAAAAGGCAAATACCTATCAGCAATAGAAAAACACCTACAATTTGGGTCTTACTCATTTGTCTTTAATTCACTGAACTTAGTTTGGCAATAATACCTTTGGACTTTTTAATCATCGATGCCAATTCCGATGTTTTTCCACCAACCTTTAGTTCAAAATTGTCCACATCGGTATTGTTGAATTGCACCTTATGGTTATAGGCCAGTATTATTTTTATTTCGGTCTCTGGGGCATTGGTTTCAAACATTTCAACAACTAGATCCCAATCAAAGTTGGTCAATTCTTTAAGGTTATCTGTTTCTACCTTAAATGCTGTAACCGCAGTAGTTGTTGAGATTTCAGTTTGTCCATGGTTGGCTATACTGAAAAATATAAAAGCGGCCAGCAAACTATGTTTAAGTGCCATGGTTTTTGGATTTTGGATATATGGCAATTGTACTTGCCGAGGTTGAATAAAAAGACCACTTTGGCCTTCCATAAATATAGTAAAATTTCTATTACGTGCAGGGTTTCCTTCAAAAAAATTTATTTCACCGGAACCCCTGGTTTTTTGGAAGCCTTCATATCCGCATAGCGCGGGTCTTGGATATAATCCTGTTTTTGCATTTTTAGGACCTCTATGCTCAAAAAGCCGAATTCGCTCACCACCTTTCCATAAAACCTATAGATTCCTCTCCCCCGAAACGGGTACTGGGCAGCTATGGGCGGGAAGAGTACCGTATCGAACACCTCCCCATACTGGTCCACCAAGGTAGCGAAGTTCATACGGGTGCCCTTGTGTGTCTTGGTATTCTTTACCGTTACCAAATAGCCGTAGATATCTATGTATTTATCCAGATAGGCCTCCAAGTCCCGTTTGCCGTTGGTATTCTTGGGAGTTACGGCCAAGATATCGAACGGACTGCAGAGACTAAAGCCCAAGAGCTCCAATTGGGTAAAGGCCATTTCCAGATCGGTCGTGTGCAGCTTGGGGATGGTAAAATGTTGTGGCTTGGCGGGAAACAGTTTGGGATGGTCCAGTTTCGTGTTTTTAGAGAGGGACAAATGGGCTTCCCACAAGAGCTCGTGCTTGTTCACCTTCGTAAAACGAAAAGCATCTATCCGGATCAGGATGCTCAATTGCTCAATGGAAATAGGTACCCGGTCCACAAAATTTACCAAGGACAAAAAGGGACCGTTCCCCTTTCGTTCCTTTAAAATACGTTCCATGACCCTTGCCTCCAATTCCCTGAGGTACATATATCCCAAATACAGCTCTTTCCCATAAATACAATTTACGGCAACGCTTTTGTTGATGCAGGGCGGGTGTATAATGGCCCCCAACATCTGGGCCTCGTGGATATAGAATTCCGGACTGTAGAACCCACCTCCATTGTTGAGCACGGCAACCATATATTCCAACGGAAAATAAGCCCTTAAAAAGAGTGTTTGATAGCTTTCCACGGCATAGGAAGCAGAATGTCCCTTGGCAAAGGCATACCCTGCAAAGCTGGCCACCTGGTCCCATATTTCAAAGATCAGGGCATCCGTATATCCCTTTTTGCGGCAATTGTCCACAAACTTGTCCTTTACCTTTTGGAACTCTTCCCGGGAGCGGAACTTCCCACTCATTCCCCTTCTCAGCACATCTGCCTCCCCCAGGTCCAAATCGGCAAAATAATGCGCCACTTTAATGACATCTTCTTGGTAGACCATCACGCCATAGGTTTCCGGCATAATCTGCAACATCACGGGGTGTGCCTTTTTTTCCGCCCTGCCCTTCTCCCGGTGCCTTAAGATATATTCCCGCATCATCCCACTCTTGGATACCCCGGGCCGAATGATGGAGCTTGCCGCCACGAGTCCCAAATAGGTATCTACCTCCAGTTTTTTCAATAGCATGCGCATAGCGGGAGACTCCACGTAAAAGCAGCCCATACATTGAGCGCTTTTTACCAAAGCGTTCACCACAGGATCTGTTTTGAACCGTTTGATATCATGGATATCGAAGGTCTCCAGCTGTTCGGGTTGGTTGTAGCCCAAAATTTCCAGGGTCTCCTCTATTTTTGCCAAGCCCCGTTGGGAAAGGATATCGAATTTGAAAAGTCCCACATCCTCGGCAATCACCATATCGAACTGGGTGGTAGCATATCCCTTGGGCGGCAGGTGGGTGGCGGAAAAATAATGGATGGGCCTTTCCGTGATCAAAATCCCCCCGGCATGGATACTCAGATAATTGGGCATGCCTTTGATCAGCTCCCCGTATTTGAAGACCAAAAGCGACATCTCGTCCAATTGCGCGGGATTGTATTTTCCATCGCAAAGCATATCTATCTCCTCCTTGGGCAGACCGAACACCTTTCCCAATTCCCGGATCACCCCTTTGACCTGAAAGGTTACATAGGTCCCCAAGAGGGATACATGTGGAAAGCGCTCAAAAATATACTGGGTAATGGCTTCCCGGTCTTTCCAAGAAAAGTCGATATCAAAATCGGGGGGATTTACCCGGTATAGGTTGATAAAGCGCTCAAAATATAGGTCGAGTTCAATGGGATCCACATCGGTGATCCTTAGCAAGTAGGCCACAATACTATTGGCGCCACTACCCCTCCCCACATAAAAGAACCCGTGTTTGCGGGCGTGGGAGACAATATCCCAATTGATGAGAAAGTAGGAGACAAACCCCATTTTCTTGATCAGGCCCAGTTCTTTTTGCAAGCGCCCCAAGACCACCTCATCGGCTTCTCCATACCTATATGGAAGGCCTTCCCTGCACAATTGTTCCAGCAGGGCCTCATCGGCGGCGGTATCCCCCGAATAGGTTTCCAGGTTCTGTGGCTTTCGCCCTTCGGAAAAATCAAAATGGATAGTACAGGAACGCAGCAACCGTTCCGTATTTTCCAAGATAAAGCTGTATTCGGAAAAAACCGCTGCCAAATTTTTTACGGGAAACATCTTTTCCTCTGGTCGGGCCTCCTCGGTCTGTGGCAGTTTGCTCAACAATACATTCTTATCAATGGCGCGCAACAACCGGTGGGCATTAAAATCGCGCTTGTTCCGAAATGTAACCGGCTGCTGTACCACCAGCCTATCCTTTAATTCTATCAGCTTGGAAAAGGGCAGCCGCCTTAGGTCCGCTATGGAAATACCTATGAACTCATGTTCCAAAAAAGTCTTTTGCTCGTGCAGTAACACTTTTTCAAATGGGTAGACCACATAGGCATTCTTAAAAGAGGGGGCCCTTGGTGCAAACTTTTTTTCACGGTGAAGGTGGTCGGACAGAAAGGTGTTCAATTCCTGATACCCGTCATTATTTTTGGCGATACCCACAAAACACTGGTCCACCCCATTTCTAAAATCGATCCCCAAAATGGGCCGCACCCCATAGTCCGGTGCCTTCCGTACAAAATTAAGGCATGCCGAGGTATTGTTGATATCGGTGAGTACCAACTGTCCCACATGGTTCTCTTGCGCCAATTGCAAGAGCTCCAGTTCGGAAAGGGTTCCGAAACGCATGCTGTAGTAGGTATGGCAGTTGATGTACATTATATTTATTTTTCAATCCTAGGTTCCAATGTTTGAAGCTCACGGCAAAGTGGTCTTTCTACTGCTTTCGATGCGCCAAGATGATGGGCGGCTGTCCATTAAATGGATTTTGCATCCTACCGATGGTCTTTGCTCCCAACCCAGAGGCCCTGAGCACACTTTTGTCCCCAAAACGCTCCCTGATCTTATCCAAGGCCGCATATAGGTTCAGGGCTTCCTCGGTATCGTCGAACAAATTGATCTGATAATTGCCCTGCACCAAATGGCTGAACCTGATCCCGATGAGCCGCACCAATAATCTTTTGTTGTAAAGGGTGTTGAATAGTTCCAAAATTTTGGGAATCAGGATATGGTCCGCACTGGTAAAAGGGATTTTCAATTGTTTGGAATAGGTGTTAAAATCGGAGTAGCGGATCTTGACCGCAATACAGGCCGTTAATTTATCGCCCCTCCGCAGTTGGAAGGCGAGGTTCTCGGTCATGGCGACAAGGATTCCCCGAAGTTTGATGACATCTATGGTGTCCTTATCAAAAGTGCGTTCGGTAGAAATGGATTTTCGTTCCGAAAAAGGGATCACGGGGGTATTGTCTATCCCGTTGGCCCGTTTCCAAATAACGCCCCCATTGGCACCCAATACCCGTTGCATCATATCCATGGGCATTTCTTGGATGGTCTTCACCTGTCGCAATCCCAAATTGCGGAGTACCTGATAGGTCTTATCACCTACCATGGGTATTTTTTTAATGGACAAGGGGGCCAGAAAAGACTTCTCGTAGCCCAGATCTATTTTTAATTGATTGTTGGGTTTCGCCTCGTTGGTAGCCACTTTGGAAACCACCTTATTGCCCGATAATCCAAAGGAAATGGGGAGGCCCGTTTCTTTGATGATCCTATTCCGGAGTTCGGAGGCATAGTGGTAGCAGCCAAAAAAACGGTCCATCCCCGTAAGGTCCGCATAAAATTCATCGATACTCGATTTTTCAAAAAGGGGCACCTGTTCTTTAATGATATCGGTGACCATATCCGAGTGCTTGCTGTATGTCCCTGCATTGCCCTTGATGATTACCGCTTCCGGACACAACTGCTTGGCCATTTTCATGGGCATTCCGGAGTGTACCCCAAACCCTCTGGTCTCATAACTGCATGCGGCCACCACCCCCCTGTCACTGGTGCCTCCCACCAGCAAGGGGCGGTGCTTTAACCTACTGTCCTGTAGTCGTTCCACGGATACAAAAAATGTATCCAAATCCAAATGAAGTATCGTCTTATCCATTACATACCAAAAAGGGTATGCTAAATTATGGAATATTTCCAAATTAATGGAATATTTCCATAGTATTAACATTGAAAAGTTATCCCCATAGGATATGTCCCTGGATTTCAAGATGCCTAAAAAATACTTGTTGGGTAAAGGGACCCATTAAAAATGGATGCCGTCAGATAAGGTGGAAAATAGTTGTGCTGTATTTGGGCACGGCTTTTTAATGCCTTGGCATCGTATGAACATGTCCCGTGTATAGGGTTAAATTCAGGAAGGCCACAACCTTACAAGAACCCATCTGGAAAGTATCCTATAAGGTATTGATATAGGACTCTATGCATTCCAAAATCTCTAAAAACTCCTTTTGTAGTTTTGGGTCCTCGTATTGGAGGTCTACCTCATATCGAAGCGCCAAACGGTACCCTTCCTGTAGTCCCAGGAAGTTAAGTTTGGGTTTTAATTTCTGGACCATTTGCCTCGTATCCCTATATCTCTTATCCCCAAGATTTACCAAGTATATTTCTTTTTCTTTGGGAAACTCATTCTTGATCAGCGCAATGAACTTTTTCTCGAGCACCTCATCTCCTCCGGACAATTCCCTGATATAATTTAAATGTGGTACTTCTTTCATTTTCATTTATTAACTCAAGAAAGAAGGCAGTATCTCGGAATTTTCTCTAAAAACCAACCTCAATTCTACTCGATAAAAACTAATCCATATGACATACCATATAAAAAATATAATGGCAATCGATTTGGCGTAGTGCTCCTACAACATTCATTGCCTTACAAATGTAAGTAATTTCTTCCATAAGAATGGTTTCGACCCTTACAGACGTATGTTATTTTCCAATATCATCTGTATATAGAGAATTAAATCCAAATATTAGTGCAATCAAATGCTTTCGTCTATATAGGGGATGGGGAGTTAAATAGAAAGGCCTTCTCGTTTCTCTTAGAAAAACAGGGGTTCCAAAAAATCCGATTGCTTTTGAATCAATCTACAATTTGCATTTTTTTCAACAGAAAGGAAGCATTCATATTCTGGCAAACACCCTCTTTGATCTTGTAATCAAAGTAAAGTTCCCCGTCCAAGATTTCAGCATCAAAATAGTGATTTTCCACTTGAGGCAAGGTATTGGATGCCTCACATAAACTTAGATCATGTGTAGCAATGATCCCAGTTGCTCTGGAGCCTATCAATTTTTCCACGAACTTTCTAGATCCTATGGCCTTGTCCGTGCTGTTGGTCCCTTTTAATATTTCGTCCAAAACAATAAAGTAACGGTCCGTTTTAATTTGATCTACAATAAATTTCAACCGTTTCAATTCCGAGAAAAAATACGATTCATCATCTGTCAATGAATCCGAGGTACGCATACTGGTAATTAATTTTATGGGGGAATAGGATGCTGCACTGGCACAGACCGGCAATCCCATATTGGACATTACAATTTGTAAGGATACTGTTCGTAAAAAGGTACTCTTCCCTGCCATATTGGCCCCAGTAATAATCAAAAACTGCTCCCCCTGTATTTCAAAATCATTGGTGACACTCTTTTGGGGGTCCAATAATGGATGTGTGGCATCAGTAGTTTTAAGAACAACAGCATCATCGGTCAATTTGGGAAATGAATACTTGGGGTGGTTAAAAGCAAAATTACCCAAGCTGTTGTAGGCATCAAAAAATGCAATGGTATCGAACCACATGCCTACCTCTTGCCCATAGGTTTTGATCCATTGCTCTATTTTAAAAGCCTGGTTCAGGTCCCACAACAAAAACCCGTTTCCTACAACACCAAAGAACATATTATTGCGCTGATCCAAAGCCCCCAACAATCGTGCAAAATCCTTCAATACCAAAGAGGTTTTGCGATCCTTCCTTGCCACCATCGCTTTCTTGTTCCTTAATAGTTCTGAGGTAAATTCTGTTTTTTCAATTTGGGAGATCAACTTTTGATATTGTTGGAAAACGGTTTGGACCTTCCCTGTTTGTGCAGACAACGTATTAATTTTACCCAAATAGGAACCGGTAATCCCCAAGCCCGTAAAAACCCAAAAACCCAACACATATGCTGACACGATATCCATAAAATATAGGGCAACAACTAAAATTGACAGTACTGAAAATAAAAGGGGGACATATTTCATGACCCTGGGAACAAAAAAGGCATAGGAATTCAGCCAACCGGTAATTGTCTTTGCCGAAATTTCTGTTTTCACTAAAGTAGCCTCGGCCGCAAACTGTTGCCGCCATTCCGCCATCTGGGTCAACTCCTTGATGCCCTCTTGTTTTTCTTCTATCCCATCTATCCTGTTTTCGGCAAACAATTGGGCCAATTTTTCAGTTCCCTGTTCCAATGTGGTCCTATTGGTATATTGGAAAAAAGAACCTTTCCCGAACAAATCGATATCTTGACTGAAATGGTGCAATGGGTCCGCAAACTGGTTACCATTGGGCAATTCTTTGTAATCCCTGCCCAACACCTTTATCTCGGTATCATTGATTTTGATCAGGGCCAAAATCTTTTCCTTTGTATTTGCCAAATCGGCATGGCGGGAAACCAAGAGTACAAAAATCACAATAGTCCCTAGAATTATTCCCAGAATCAATCTAGTATTTCCTAAAGAGAAATATATACCTATCAATGCCGCCAAAAATATGATCAGCCGCAACATACTTGAAGCCAATAAAAGCTTCTTCACACGAGTCAGTTCTGAGGTATATTCTGTGATTCGTTTCCTGTAAAAGGCATTAAGTTTTTCCATCCTGGGAATTGAAGATTACTATTCTTTAGAGCCCGTAAATATACCCATATTTAAGATGCTTATAGGCCATCCAATTCTGCCTTTAACTTTTTGGTAAGACCAGCCACCACCAAATCATATGAATCATCTATGAGCTCCATGATCAGGGGAGTGGGCAAATAGTTTTCGATATACATGGTATTCCAATGCGTCTTGCTCATATGATACCCGGGCATTATGATACCATCATGGGCCTCTCTGAGTTCAATGGCCTTTTCCGGATCGCACTTTAAGTTTACTTGGGATGGAATCCTTTCCAGCGGCGCCAGAGCAAACATTTTGCCCATAACTTTGAACACCAAAGTATGTTCATCAAAAGGGAATTCTTCGGTAACCCCTTTTTTAGCGATACAATATGCCCTAAATGCCTCAATATCCATATCCTAATTTGATTTGTGGCCTACAACAGACCAGACGATTATAGCACTAAGCTAAAAAACACTATCTATTCTTTGATTCCCATGGCATCATAAACGATCACCCTATCCCAAAATCTTTGGGATTCCTCTATAAACACCATATGGGCATCCTCTTTTTGATAGTTTTCTTGGGCTTCGGCAGATTCAAAACTCAAGATAAGGGAATAGGTAAAGGAATCGTCAACTACGCCACGTGTTGCCTTGGGAGGCCTACCGATAAATTGGGTCTTGGCATATTTGGAACGGTCCAAAAATTTTCTAAGGGAAACCACAAATTTTTTATTGGAAACCTCATTTGTTGGGTCTTTCATCCAAAAGAATACGGTGTGCACATAGTTGGGATCAAAATCTTGCCTACTTCCATTTTTCTGGGCACTACCCATAACAGCGGCCATTATAAAACCTATCAACAATAGTGTTTTTCTCATTTTACTTTTCTTTACTTTCCAATATCTGTTTTTCCCGATCGCTCATCTCCAATGCAGAATAATCCAAGCTCCAGCCAATGGTCTCTACAATTTTTTCGATCAGAAGAACGGCCTCCAAAGCTTCCTTTCTTGCAGAATCCATTAAGCCGCTTTCTGGAATTTTCTCCCTGATGTGCTTTTTCGCCTCCTGGTTCAAAGTGGTAAGATCATCCGGAGAAAAGGAATTGAACAGTCCATTTTTGATATCATAAAATTGCAGGTCGGGCTCTATGGACAATATTTCCGGTTGCGGAAAATTGATCAATATTATCTTTCTCTTCTGGGTATCCGCATGCATCTTCACCTTTTTAAGGTCATACCCGATATGTGCTTTTGCATTTATAACGATCAAGGCTTTCTTTTTGCCGCTCCATAGGCTCTTAAAGCCCCCTTTTGTGTTTTCATACCTATATATTTCAGCAAATTCCCCTTCTACGGAAACCAGCCTACATACACTTTTGATCTTGTCCAAAAGCACGATGGATTGATGCTCCGTCAGGTCTTTTCGTTTTTTCTTCCAGAAAAAGGAAAACCCCCAATAGGTTGCTAAGGTTCCTAAAACCAGACCGAAAAATATTTCGAATATATCACCCATTTGTTCTGTCTTTTCTCCCTACCGGATTTTTACTTTGATTTTCACTTAACCAGCCACTTACCGTATGGACCTACTTATCTTCAAAATCAACCCACTAATCCATAATCTTATAGAGCACCGGCCTACTTGGGCTGGCATCATTTTCAAATGGCGCAATCTGTAGGTTTAGAAAATATTTTCCATCCTGTATTGTATTTGCTACAAAAATGAATTCGGTAATGGTTGCTTTATGCCTGATAGCGCCCTTAACATTCCAAAAGGCCTTATGCGCCAATAGTGCCCCGTTATCTCTTTCCTTATCCACAGAGGGCAAATCTATGAGCAAATGCTCCACCCCGCTTTCCACAAGAAATTCAGCCGCATCTTCCAGTAAGTAGGGCGGATTGGTGTTTGAATACTGCCTGGAGAGCTTATCCGATAAATTTGGCAAGGTCCGAATGATTACTGCCTGTCTCCTTTTATTCCCAAGGGCGTACTTCAGTTGCTTCTTGGAAATGACAAAATCCCCTTTTTGTTTTTCTGGTGCTATGGTGATCACTTCCGCCATATAGAAAAATTGATCAAAACTTTTGTTCACGGAATGGAATTCCTCTGTAATATGCCCTACACACTCGGTATGGGTACCATGGGCATGTGGATTAAATGAAATATCATTGAAATTGGTTGAAGCTCCTTCGGTTATCTTCCCTACGAAATCACCCTCGGCATGGGGACTTATTTTTGGTGGCCCAACATACCAAGCATTTACATTGGAAGCATTCCCCCGCAGTGGTATGGAAATATCCAATGGGCTTGAAAGATCTATATTGTAATTTTTAGTGTTGTATGTGATTTTAGCTCTCAAAAAAATGTTCTTTTATTATTCTAAATTAAGAAGAAACAGGTCACTGGCAATCCCATCGCTCAAAAACTTGCCCTTTTTGGACACCAAGAGGGTGTCCCCATCCAAAAACAACAGCTGTTCCTGAATATGTTTTTCTGCTTGTTGAAGGATATAGGTATGGTAACGATCCCCAAATTCGGTTTTGATACGATTCAAGGAAACCCCCCAAATGGTGCGAAGGCCGGTCATTACATATTCGTTATAAGTATCGGTAGTGCTCAAAATTTCTACCTCCATAGGGAGTACTTCCTCTTGGATCGATTTTATGTATTTTGGGTTGTTGGCAATATTCCATCCCCTGCGCTGCCCGTCAAAGGAGTGAGCAGACGGACCTATCCCCATATACTTTTTACCTTGCCAATATGCCGTATTGTTTTTGGAATAATACCCAGGCTTGCCAAAATTGGAAATTTCATAATTATCAAAGCCCGCATTGGAAAGGGTCGTGGTCAAAATAGTATAATGTTCCTGTGCCACCTCATCATCGACGGGTGGAACCACACCTTGCTCAATAAACTTTTTTAGGGCCGTTTTGGGTTCTACCGTTAGGGCATAACTGGAGATATGGGGAATGTGGAACGATAGTGCTTTTTCTATATTCTGTGACCATCGTTCATTGGACATTTGGGGTATTCCATAAATGAGGTCAATGGAGATATTATCGAAATATTTGGAAGCCTCCCTAATACAGGTTTCTGCCTCTGTAGCATTATGTGCCCTATTCATCATCTTTAAATCGGCCTCAAAAAAGGACTGGATCCCAATACTTAGCCTATTAATTGGGGAATCTGCCAATTCTTTGATTTTTGAATTGTTTAGGTCATCGGGATTGGCCTCCAAGGTAATCTCCGGGTTTTCCGATACCTTAAAGTTCACATATACCGTTTCTATTATTGCATTGATATCAACAGTGTTCAAGACCGATGGTGTTCCCCCACCAAAATAAATAGTGCCCACCGTTTCACCCTTAAACTCGTCTTTGCGCAGTTCGAGTTCCTTCTGCAACGCCTTGATCATGACTTCCTTCTTTCCCATACTAGTGGAGAAATGGAAATCGCAATAGTGACATGCTTGTTTACAAAAAGGGATATGGATGTATATTCCGCTCATTTTAATTAGCAATTAGCAATTAGCAATTAGCAATTAGCAATTAGCAAAAATCTCTATTATTTGTTACAACCAATTCTTGAAGTTTTAAGTCTTCTTTTTGGTTATTAACAATTATTTCTGGATAATTGTTTTTATTGTTTCTTGACCTTGCTGGCATTCTGTTTTACAAAAGCATCCCAGCCTGTATAATTTTTGCCGATCTCGATCCTGCCTGCATTATAAAAATGGCAAACGGCAGCGGCCAGTCCGTCCGTACTGTCCAAATTTTTTGGGAGGGATTTCAAACCCAAGGTACTTTGTAGCATTCGGGCGACTTGCTCCTTGCTGGCATTACCATTTCCGGTGATCGCCATTTTAATTTTTTTTGGAAGGTATTCGGTAATGGGAATCTGTCTGGAAAGTCCGGCCGCCATCGCTACCCCTTGGGCCCTTCCCAATTTGAGCATGGATTGTACATTTTTACCAAAAAATGGTGCCTCAATGGCAATTTCATCTGGATGGTGGGTATCTATTAGTTCTATGGTGCGTTCAAAAATAAGCTTCAGTTTTATATAGGGGTCGTCATACTTTTGAAGCAAAAGCTCGTTCATTTGTAGGAACTCCATCTTCTTGTTGACCACCTTGATAAGGCCAAAACCCATAATAGTTGTTCCAGGGTCAATACCCAATATAATTCTCTCGTTCGCCAAAATATTATTTTGTGTTCAATACAATGGGTATCCTAAACTTTGCGCTTACGGGAATACCTCTTTTTAATGCCGGCGCCACTGGCGGCAGGGTCATCAAGCTTCTGGTGATGATAATTTCAAATTCGGGAATTTGATCGTCCACCCTGGCATTTTTGTCCAAATGCAATAAAGAAATGTTTCCCATTTTATCAATCTTAAAATCGACGTGAACGGTATCATGTACATCGCCGTCCAATTCGTATTCAAATTGATTTAAGGTCGCTGAAAAATGACCGAGAAAAGTAGCTTCGAAACACTGTTTCTGACTTGCCAAACTTGCCACTTCATCGCAATTATCGAAAAGTGGGTACTGGTCCACCCCATTCCAATCTATGGTTTGCATTTCCTGATCCACCAGTCTTTGGGTCCTGACCTCCTTGGAAGGAAACCAGTCGCAAGAGGTCAAGATACACAGAAGGCATAAAATTCCATACTTACGCATGTATATCAAATTCTTTGTGGAAAATTACAATTTTTTGGGCACGTGGCGGTTATATTCCATCACCTATCCTCTTCAACCGATATCTGCCCTATTTTACAATCCCCTATTCCTGATTTTTTTGGTACCGAAAAAGCAATTGGGAAAAGGGGATAAGCATCAGTCCTGCAATAATAAACAAGATAAACGATATCCTTAGGTCAAAGGCATGGGCCAAGTATCCAATTAGGGGAGGACCAATGAACATGCCCAATATCCCATAGGTCCCAATGATGGAAATCACCATTCCCGCGGAATACTTCTTGGAGGTCCCCGCCAAGGTCATGGTCATTGGAAAAATGGATGCCGCACCAAACCCTACGATACAGAACCCTACAATGGCAGGCCAGAAGAAAGGAAACACTATTATTATCAAAACTCCTGACGAAATCAATAATGCACTTAGCAAATAGGTTTTCTCAACCCCTATCCGATCTATTATAAAATCTGAAAGGAATCTGGAGAGCGCCATAAAAATCATAAACACCAAGTATCCCAAGGTGAACACCTCTACCTGTATGACCTCCTTGAAATAAACCCCGCTCCAATCGTACATTCCGCCTTCACATAAGGCGGCCAAAAAAATCAAGATGCCCAAATTCAGAATAAATGGATCGGGTTTCCCTATGATCAATTTATTGCCGTGTGGCGATCTATCGTTTCGCAACAACAACCGAAAAGCCATGAGGGCAACCAACAAAACTATCAGGGATACCGCCATTAAATGCACCGCCATGGAAACTTGTAGTTTCACCAAAATGGAAGAAAAGCCTACCCCTGCTATCCCACCAGTACTCCAAATGCCATGGAAACTACCGTTAATTTTCCTATTGAACAGCTTTTGTAATGTAATGGCCTGGGTATTCATGGCGATATTCAGGATGCGCATGCTGAAGGAAAACAAACAAATGGCAGCCACCAACATAAAGGGAGTTTTTGCAAATCCAATGGCAGTAAGTCCCAAACTAAAAGTAAAAAAAGAGGCCATCAATGGGATTCGGCTATCAAATCTGGACACCAACCATCCTGAAATGGGCAATCCCACCAAGGAGCTTATGGGCATGGCCAATAATAGACTGCCCAATTCCGCTTCATTAAAGTTAAAAACCGTCTTAATGGTTGGAATACGGGACGCCCAGGTCGCAAAGCAGAAGCCCGAGAGAAAAAAATAAATACTTAAGGTAATCCGCTGTTTGCTCTTTACATCCATTCCTGCCACAAAAAATGCAAATATCGCCAAGTAGATTTGAATAAGCAGTTTTCTTGTATCAAAAATACCTCATTTTTAAATGAAGATGCATCCAGGTAATGATATCAATTTTTAGGTCAAATGCATGGGTACCTCCATCACCAAAACTTTGGTATTTGTATCCGCTTTAAGCTGAATACTATCCACATCCCAAACGCCAAAACCGTCTCGTTTGTTCAAGGTCTGGCCATCAACGGTAACATCACCTTCCAGAACAAAAATATAGACCCCATTTCCGGTTTTGTGAATTTTGTATTCCTGGGCTATTCCTGCCTCCAGATTCCCCATAAAAAACCATGCATCCTGATGGATCCAAACTCCGGCATCCTCAGGGTTGGGGGATAGCACCTGATATAGTTGATTCTTTATTTCAAGATCCCCTATGGAAATTTGATCATACCTTGGGGAAACATTTTGTTTCTTGGGCAAGACCCAAATCTGTAGAAATCGCACTGCACGGTCCTTATTCTTATTTTGCTCAGAGTGCGAAATACCGGTACCTGCACTCAAGACTTGCACATCCCCTTGGCTAATGACCGCCAAATTTCCCATGCTGTCCTTATGCCGCAAATCCCCTTCCAAGGGAATGGAAATAATTTCCATATTACTATGGGGATGGGTCCCAAAACCCATTCCACCATCCACCACATCATCGTTAAGAACTCGCAGAACTCCGAAATTCATACGGGTCGGATCATGATAATTGGCGAAACTAAAAGTATGGTGGCTATCCAACCAACCGTGGTTGGCATGCCCCCTGGTGTTTGCTTTATGAAGAACGGTATTGTTAAACATCTCTAATTTTTAGATTTAGATACAAAAATACACTTCTACACATCTAAAAATTATTAAAATTCTCTTAAGAAATGTCCTTTACTCCAATCAATGTTGCCCACTTTCTAAAGGATGGGAAAGATTTAAAAAACAAAAGCCCCACATTTCTGTGAGGCTTTGTACCTTGGGTGGGAATCGAACCCACACGTCAAAGACACTGGATTTTGAATCCAGCGCGTCTACCAATTCCGCCACCAAGGCTAATTTTGGACTGCAAAAATAGAAATTATTTTCATTTTCCCATAAAAAAAATCAATATTTATATCTTCTCAACCCAATTAATTTCTAAATTTGCACCTCGTTTGATAAAACCGTTGAAAATAAACACTTTAAGCATGTCCTATCAAGTACCAGAACCTAAAATTTTTGCATGTACCCAAAGTACGAATCTTGCGGAAAGGATTGCAAAATCATTTGGATCCGATTTAGGAAAAGTTATGTTTTCCAGATATAGCGATGGTGAGTTTCAACCGTCGTTTGAAGAATCGGTACGAGGGGCAAGGGTCTTTATTGTGGGATCTACGAATCCTAGTTCTGAAAACTTAATGGAAATGTTGTTGATGTTGGATGCTGCCAAACGTGCCTCAGCGAGACATATCACAGCGGTCATGCCCTATTTTGGTTGGGCCAGACAAGATAGAAAAGACAAGCCAAGAGTGCCTATTGCGGCCAAATTGGTGGCTAAAATGTTGGAAGTTGCCGGAGCAACGAGGATTATCACCATGGATCTTCACGCCGATCAAATCCAAGGATTTTTTGAAAAGCCAGTAGATCATTTATTTGCATCCACCTTGTTTTTACCCTATCTAAGAAATCTCAATTTGGATAACCTGACCATAGCCTCTCCGGATATGGGCGGATCAAAAAGGGCGTATGCCTATTCCAAAGCATTGGAATGTGATGTGGTCATCTGCTACAAGCAAAGGGAAAAGGCGAACATAATATCCCATATGGAACTCATAGGGGATGTACAGGGTAAAAATGTTGTCCTAGTGGATGATATGGTGGATACCGCCGGCACCTTGACAAAAGCGGCCGATTTAATGATGGCACGAGGCGCACTAAGCGTAAGGGCCATTACCACTCATGCATTACTTTCGGGGGATGCCTATGAAAAAATAGAAAAGTCACAACTTTTGGAACTTATAGTTACCGACTCTATTCCCCTAAAAAAGGAAAGCGATAAAGTAAATGTACTGAGTTGTGCAGAATTGTTCTCGGATGTGATGCAACGCGTTCACCAGAATACTTCCATAAGTTCAAAATTTTTAATGTAAGCCTGGGATACTCCTAGGTTAATAAATCGTATTTAATTAATAATTAATATATATAATGAAGTCAATTACAGTTAAAGGATCAGAAAGAGAAAGCGTGGGCAAGAAGGCTAGTAAGGCTCTACGTAATGCTGGAAAGGTTCCTTGCGTGTTATACGGAGGGGATAAGCCATTACACTTTACAGCAGATGAGTTATCATTCAAAGAATTAGTGTACACCCCAAACGCACACACTGTTGTGATTAATTTGGATGGGGAAAAATTCAACGCGGTATTGCAGGACATCCAATTTCACCCTGTAACCGATAGAATCTTACACGTTGATTTCTACCAGTTGTTCAGTGACAAACTTGTTACAATGAACATCCCGGTAAATCTTGTAGGAAGTTCTATAGGTGAAAAAAATGGTGGAAGATTATTGTGGAGAAAAAGGAAACTTGCCATCAAGGCCTTACCTGACAATCTTCCAGATTTCTTCACCGTGGATATCTCCAAATTAAAAATTGGAGGTTACATTACTGTTGAATCTTTATTAAATGACGATTTTACTATTTTACACCCAGACTCAACATTGGTTGTACAAGTTAAATCTGCACGTAATGCAGTTCTTACAGAAGAAGATGAAGAATTAGGAGAAGAAGGAGAAGAAGGAGGAGCGGAAGCTGCTGAAGCAACTACTGAAGCTACAGAATAGTAATCCTTACACTATACAGAAAAGCATCCCAAGAAATTGGGATGCTTTTGTATTTTTACACGAAATTTATATATCCTTGCTATGTTTGGATTGTTCAAATCTTTTTTAACCAAGAATAAGACCCTATTAGAGGAAGCGGATGCCATGAAAAAATTTTTAGTTGTCGGATTAGGAAATATAGGGGAGGAATACGCCAATACCAGGCACAATATTGGCTTTAAAATTTTGGACGAAGTTGCAAAGGCCGAAGATCTAACTTTTGAGACACAAAAGTTGGGCGACATAACCACCCTTAAAGTAAAGGGAAGGAGCATTCTTCTATTAAAACCATCTACCTATATGAACCGTAGTGGAAAGGCCATAAAATACTGGATGGAGAAGGAAAAAATTCCGTTGGAGAACCTCTTGGTCATTACCGACGACATTAACCTTCCTTTTGGTACTGTCCGAGTAAAGACCAAAGGCAGCGATGGTGGACATAATGGGTTAAAAGATACCCAGACCATTTTGGAAACCACCAATTACAACCGTTTTCGGTTTGGAGTTGGGGCCGATTTCGGCCAAGGAAGACAGGTGGACTATGTTTTGGGGGAATGGAACGAAGAGGAGCAAAAAGCACTTCCCGAACGCTTCACCAAGGCCACAGAATTGATCAAATCATTTGTTCTGTCCGGTATTAACCGCACCATGAACCAATACAACAATGCATAAGAAAAGTTCCTAAAGAGATTTAAATTGATACACCCCCGAGTCTGAAGTATTCCCCTCACTATCCAAAGTCTTTACGCTCCAGTAGTAAACGGTATTGGCTACCACGGTAACATTTACATCCGTATCATTGGATTGGGGCGAAAACACAAGGGTTTCTGGGGGATGATTGGTAGAAAAATAAACTTCATAGCCTATAATGTCATTGTCAACATCGGCACCTGACCAGTCCAATTCCACTTCATTGTTGGCACTCTTTAATACCGAAGCACCAGATTTAGGAGCAATAATTTCCGCAGGGAAAGGGGCATAAGAGGTTTGAAAACCTGAGTTATAAAAACGCCATATTTCACTTGTGGCCGTTTCCGTTACGTTCGTATTTTTAGAAGTTATAAACCATGAATAAGGTGCTCCTTTATCCAATGGCAACTTTATGGCGGTGGCTGAGGTACTCATATTCTGACTAATATTTGTCAATAAATTTGTAACCCTAATCTGATACGTTTCCGTATTATCTGATGTTTGCCATTGAAATTCTACTTCGCTGGTAGTATTGGTAAGACTTACTCCCGTTGTACATTCAGAATCCTTCAATGGAAAAACCAACAGGCTACTTTCGGGGGCTTTTGGCGCATCTTTGCCCCCACAGCCCCCTAAGGCCAACACCATCAACAAAAGGGTTAAATGCTTCATTTTTTAATCACTTTAAAGGTTCCTTTACTATTGCTTGTTTTATACTCCAAAACATAAATTCCAGAGGGTAGTCCGCCTAGATTGAGTTGCATCTCCCTTCCTTCTACCTGAAAATCCCGAGCTAGCACAAAAGCACCTTGCATGCCATAAATTTTTATACTGGCACGCTCTACCACCGCTCCAAAAAACAAGGTGGCATTATCTTCTATTGGGTTGGGGTACAAAATAGCCCTATCGGCAACAAATAACTCTTCTTCAAATACCCCTTGGCAAGGAATATTGGTATACACTTTAAGGATATTGGTCCCATTTTTTAAATCCAGCGTCACTTCCGATTTTGAGGTCTGCTGTACCACACCATTCAGTTCAATGGTATAAAGTTCGGACCCTTCCAAATCCAGAACCACCTGTTTCCCATCTATGGAAATTTTGGAATATACACTTAATGGCTCCGGCTCTGTCACCACAACTTCGAAGCAATACTCTTCATAGGTGATGGAATCCGAAACGCCTACAATACAAACTTGGAAAGTACCTGCAGGCAAAGAGGCTAAACTATATGTGGTAGTGAAATCATCTGCCACATTTGTTCCATTTCCAACTACCGTTATGGAATAATCCACAACTTCCTTGGCTGTTATGTTTATTACTCCGTCATTATTGTTTCTACAGGACTCACTTTGTATCTCCACCAAAAAATTGTCTTTGGGCAATCTATAAATGGCACATCCGTTTACATCCACTTCCAACCCTTTTGGAGTCCCAAGACAAAGATCGTCCCCATCATCAAAAACGCCATCTTCGTCTACATCAGGTCTAAAAGCACCTTCGACACAAATATCCAATGAAAAGGCGTTCAAGGTTCCCCCGTCGGATGGTGCATTGTCCCTAATTTCCAAGGTCCATTCCCCGAACAAAGATTCTCCGTTAAAAGAAGACAAGGAGCCCAATGGTTTCACTACGCCACTGATAGCAGGATTGTTCATACAGGCAAATGGTGATCCATCATCATCAAAAGTGGCATTAATATTTCTAAGTGAGCCACATGAACTCGAGGTCAAAACAACTTTGGTTCCCGCAGGGGATATCAAACTTATGACCAGATCCTCCAAATAAGTATGGCTTATGTTCAGATTGATATTGACATCTGCCACAGGAAGATCCTCAACAAAACTAATTTTGGATGTCACAACTGGTGTCCCTACAGAAGTAATGACCGAGGGTAGGCCATTGGCCTCAAAACTCTTACAATTGATCTGTTTGGTGGTAAAGCTGAACGCGGGTCCAAAAGCACCTTCCCCACAACTATTCCGTGGCTTTACCCTCCAATAATAAGTGGCATCCTGCTGCAAAGCCGCAGGGATGTAACTATTAAAAATAACTGTTTTGGAATCTACCAAATTCGAAAAGGACGCATCCATTGCCACCTCCACATCATAGGAGGTATAGGCATCATCATTTTGCCAGGTCAAATGTGGAGCCAAACTAACGCCAATAATACCATCTGAAGGAGTAGTTAAGGACACATCTGGGAAAGTGGCGTCGTAAACTTTTAACAGGAGCTGCACTTGGCTGGAAGTACCTCCCGATGCCGTTGCAATGACATCAATGGGATAGTTCCCTTCCGGCAGGCTCCCTGAATTACCAAGGGTAAGCGTAACAGCAGTATTGTTGGACGTCGCCGTAGTAGGGGAAAAATTAGTGCTCAAAACGCCAGGAACACCTGATGCGCTAAGTGTCACTACTTCATTGAACCCTTGGAAGGTCTTATAGGTAAATGGGATAACCCAATCATTGGGCTGACAGATTTCAAACTCCAATTTCCCAAACTCCAAAACTATGGGTGAAGCTTGAATCGTAAAATTGGTGGAATTGATCGCAAAAAATACATTGTCATAGGCCTTGACCATAATTCTGGCGCTAGTTGAGGCATTGCCTGGCATTAAAACAGGATGTGAGCCATCATTGGGCACATTGTTTGCCAAGGCAATTGGAAAGGAGAGTCCACCATCCGTGGACATTAAAATGTCTACCGTATTTGTATTTACCGGTGCTGTGTTCGTATTGGCAACATCCCACGATACTTCTTGTACGGATCCAGCTGAATATATCTCATTCGAGGCCTGAGAGGTCAGCACAAAGGGACCTGCACTATTGACTACCTCAACCTTTACGAGTTCTGCATTTACCTGTCCGCCACCCACTGCATTGTCCCTAACGGTCAGTGCAAAGTTCAGTTCTCTCGCCACGTCTGAAACCGTTTCCCAAGCCGAATTAATCGTCGGATTTGCCTGTGTTAGGTTCCCTTGTACCACCCTGGTCAATTTGGGAAAATATCGCTGTGGATCTGTTGTTGGCTTTAAGGACCTAAAATTGGCCCCACTAGGATTGGTTGGGCCAAAAGTTACATTGGTAACTACGCCATCATCTATTTGTTCCCAAGCAAAGGTGAGGACATCGGTAACATCCGCATCAGAAGCCGAACCTGTAAGCACAAAAGCCGTGGATTTGGGAATCACATAGTCTCCGATGGTTGCTATGACCGGGGTAGCATTTGTCAAAGGAATAATCTCGGCACAACTGGTCGTCTTTAAATATTCTATGATCTGAAAAATACTGTAATAGTGGAAGTAATCATCCCCGCTCGAGGCCACATTATTGGCTTCCGCAATACCTGCATAGGCCATAATGGTGGATCCACTACCAGGTTCTGCCTGCACTCCCGTACTTTCCGACTCAAAAGACCATGTGTGATTGGCCCCAAATTGATGTCCCATTTCATGGGTCACAAAATCTAGATCGAACAAGTCCCCTTCCGGGATTTCGGCAGAAGAATACCCGCTTCCTTTTTTATTGTCAACACAAACAGCGCCTATAAACCCAGCATTGCCATTATTGGTGTCTTTATGGAATAAATGCCCAACATCGTAATTGGCCTCACCTATATTGGTGCTCAAGGTATTCTGCACCTGATTGTTCAAATTGCCATTGTAGGGGTCTGTAGCTGCATCGGTAAATATTACCAGATCATTGTTCGCTACCAATTCTAAAGTAACCCCCAAATCGGTCTCCATAATCTCATTGATTCGTGTAACCGTAGCATTTATTGCCGCAAGCGCATCTGCTTTAGTTCCTCCATGGTATACCGTATATTCCCCTGAAGCTGAAATAGCCAACCTATACTTTCGCAATTGTTGGTCATCAACTAACTTTTGGGTGAATCCCGAAGTATTTTTTTCTAAAACAGAGGCGGTATTACAAATGAACTCAGCCTTGGAAGAAGCACTCAGTTCATTGGAATAAACCACATAGTCATTGCCGTCTGCCGATGCCTTTTGCATAAAAGTAGTCCTATCGCCTTTGCCATGTACAATCATACTCTGAACCCCATTATGGGAAACGCTGAATCGGATTCGATCTTCTGGTTTGGAAATACCTTGGCCCACAAATGATTTTATCTTAGGGTACTTGGCTGCCAATTCGGGAGACATTATCAATTTCTCCACTACCCTAAATCCTTCCAATTCCCCATTGGAATTTGGGAAATAAACAATTTTAGAGGGCGTACCTTCCTTTTTTGTTGGAAGTTGCCTGGAAAATTCGGCCTCCTTCAATGAGAACATCGCAGCCTTGTCAATATCCAATTGAGGTAGGGATTTTGAAGAAACTGGGGCTCTTGAAGTCTCCCTTTCCCAGTAGTTGGTCTGCGCCGAACCGTAAAAGGAAAGAAATAATATGGTAATTGAAAAAACAAGATGTAATTTTGTATTCATCAAGAGGGTCAGTTATAGTTTCAAAAATAAGCCTTTTTATTATTTATTATTAGTGATTACAGTTCAAAGCATTTCCAAATACGACAAAAAACATCCTACGGCCATAACCATAGGAACTTTCGATGGTGTTCATATCGGTCACCGTAAGATATTGGAACGTCTCATAAATAATGCCAAATTATTGGATCTAAAATCTACGGTCCTTACTTTTTTTCCCCATCCAAGAATGGTTTTACAGCAACATTCAGATATAAAACTGTTGAATACCATAGAGGAAAAAGTTAAAATATTTGAGAAAACTGGTCTTGACAATCTCATTATCCACCCCTTTACCAAAGAATTCTCCAGGCTTTCGGCCACAGAATTTGTACAGGATATTTTGGTCGATGCCCTTGGCACCAAAAAGATCATCATAGGGTATGACCATCGTTTTGGAAGAAATAGAAATGCCAACATCACGGATTTGATCGAGTTTGGAAAGACGATGGATTTTGATGTTGAGGAAATTCCTGCCCAAGAAATAGAAGATGTGTCCGTGAGCTCCACAAAAATCAGG
>JBLGAT010000032.1:0-28709 GCA_047612485.1 Psychroserpens sp. | reverse complement strand
AATGGCTACCACTGCCATATCTGCTAATGGCCGCCTTGGTATTTTCCAGATCATTAATATGTTTATACTTGCTTTTAGCTCCAACATGGATACCCCAGAGTAAGGGCGATTCTATATATTTCTGTACAATTTTAACCGGATTGCCCTCAACAATACTCTTGACGATGCCTTCTGTAAGTATAATGGCAAGGTCTGTGGCCCCATCTTGTAACATTTGGCACATTTTGCCTGTTCCTTCGGGAATATCTACCCATTGCAGATCAATTCCCCGTGCTTCAAAGGCACCTTCTTCAATGGCCAAGTGCCACGGAAAGTTAAAATGTTCTGGAACTCCAATGATTTTAACTGTCTTCATCTATTGGGTAAGCTTTTGTAAGGTGTATTTTATTAGTTCTTCTGTGGAGGCGGTGGGGTCCTTGGAAAACTCCCCTGTACTTCTATTGGCCAAAATACAGTTCATGGAAACGGCGCGATGCCCCAATAGTTTGGCCAAGCCGTAGATCCCTGAGGTTTCCATTTCCAAATTGGTGATTTTAAGGTCGTTATATCGGAATGCCGATAATTTTCCGTTTAAATCATTATCCTGGGTCTTCAAACGCAACTTTCTTCCTTGAGGTCCATAAAAACCAACGTTGGTCGCTGTAAACCCCAACAATATTTTGTCGGACATCAGTTTTGCTCCAAGGACCTTATCGAAGGTAACCACGTAAGGGGTCGATTTATGGTCATACCAACCGGTGTAATCCATAAAGGCCTTTTGTATTTCTGGATGCTGGACATGGTAGCTATCGTAAAATTGCAATAAGCTATCGAAGCCAATGGCATATTCGCTCATTAGAAAGGAATCTACGGGAATATCTGCGTGAATTGCCCCTGAAGTACCTATCCTTATGATATCCAATTTGGTCAGCTCTTTTTTTATTTCTCTGGTGGCAAAATCAATATTTACCAGTGCATCCAACTCATTGAGGACAATATCAATATTATCCGTTCCTATTCCTGTGGATACGACCGTAATCCGTTTGCCATTTAAGGTACCGGTATGGGTATGGAATTCCCTTTTGCCTTTCTTGATTTCGATATGGTCAAAATGTTTTGACACCTCAGCAACCCGATCGGGATCACCAACGGTAATGACCGTTTGTGCGATATCATCAGGCAATAAATTGAGGTGATAAATGCTTTTGTCTGCATTTAAGATAAATTCAGATGGACTAAGTTGCATGCTAGAGTTTTAGAATTCTGTCGGTAGACGAATTATATAGGAAGCTATATTTTAAGGCGCCACCGAGGTACTCATCGTTTTCTCGAATAGCAGAATAATAATTTGTTTTTCCCTTATAGGTGCCAAGTCCGCTGGTAGAGAGCTCAATAGGTGAAAAAGATGAAAATAAAGGCTTTAATTTTTTGATGACCCTATCATATTGGGTATCACCAAAGCCATATATGCCCTGGTTTTTAAGGATAAGGGATAATAATTCTTTTTTTGAATCTGGATGTTGTTCCAAAGCCACCTTTAAAACTTGGTTTTCAACTTCATTAAGTCCATTGCGTATACTTGGAAATCTTTTTAAATGGGCAGCAATGGCATTGGAGAGGTTATCGAACTGATAGTTTTTGTAATCCCCCACATTTTCCAAGCGAATAGGATTGTTGCTACAGTACAATTGCCAGATATAATCAGCGTATTCAATATCGTCCTGTGTAAGTGTCTTTCGCAGACCATAAAGGCTTAAAAGCTCTTGATTGTCCAATTCTGAAAGGCTTTTGGTCTTTTCGCCATCCATTACACCAACCGTAGAAACCAAAGATATTTCGGCATGTCTTCGATACGCCTTTAGCCAACTGATGACCGCCAACATGTTTATTTGGCAAAATAGATCGTAATCAAACCAAAGAATAATTTGATCCTGTTGCTTGTGATTGCAAAGCGACCTGTATTCCTTCAATGTTTGTTCTATAAATCTGGATTTTGATATTTTGTAGGTTTTGTTCAGGAATTCAAAACGGGTTTTCCAGAATGATTCGCTCCCCACTGAGGTCAAAGTTTTTCCTTCACATAGCATTTCTCGCCAAGTGATCATTTCGCCCTTTAAATAAAGCGAATTTAACCGCTGGGTTAGGAAATCGCCATTTGTTATGTGCAATTGGGAACTCATTGGAAGTTTTTAGGTTAGGCTTGCTGATATAATATCCTAATAAAGGTAACATTTTAAATAAAAATTTGAAAGCTAATTAACAGAATTTAACCACCTACACGTTTCACTTTAAATCCTTTTTCCTTTAGAATATTCATGATTTTATCACGGTAATCTCCCTGTATGATTATGGAATCGTTCTTAAAGCTGCCACCAACACTCAATTTTGTCTTTAATTCTTTGGCTAACTTTTTAAAATCCTCATCAGCACCGGTGTATCCTTCAATAATGGTGATTGGTTTCCCTTTTCGCTTTTCATATTTGCAGATCATTGGCGCTTCCTGCACCCAAATACCATCTTTGTTGGCAGTTGTTTCTTCCTCTGTGGAAGGGGCATGATCTGGAAATAAATTTTTAAGTTGGTCTTTTAGGTCCATCTTTTGAATTGTTGAATGGAATCAAAAACCTCCCAGATACAGGGAGGCATTCGAGATTTTATTTTTTAATTAAGCCAAGGTCTATCAATCTTTCATGTAGAAATTCTCCTGCGGTAATATCTTCAAATTGTTTTGGGTTTTTAGCATCAACGCAATTTTCCAGACAGTTTAGCGGCATATCACTTACGGGATGCATAAAGTAAGGAATGGAATATCTGGAAGTGCCCCAAAGCTCCCTTGGAGGGTTGACCACTTGGTGTATGGTAGATTTTAATTTATTATTGGTCAGCCTAGACAGCATGTCCCCAACATTGATCATCAGTTCGTTGGATTGTGCTATGGCATCTACCCATTCTCCCTGGTGGTTCTTTACCTGCAGTCCTCTTCCTTGTGCCCCCATCAAAAGTGTTATCAGATTGATATCCCCGTGGGCCGCTGCCCTAATGGCATTCTTCGGCTCGGAGGTAATGGGTGGGTAATGGATGGGTCTTAGGATAGAATTCCCATTTTTTATATAATCATCAAAATAGGTTTCCTCCAATTCTAGGTGCAAGGCCAAGGCCCTAAGGACATATTTTGCTGTTTTTTCCAGCATTTTATAAGTTTCCTTCCCGATCACATTAAAATTGGGAAGTTCTTTTACGATCACATTATCAGGATATTCTGCTTCCAATTTTGGATTGTCCTCTACATATTGGCCAAAATGCCAGAACTCCTTTAAATCGCCTTCCTTTTTTCCTTTTGCATGTTCTTTTCCAAAGGAGGTATATCCTCTTTGCCCCCCGATTCCTTGAATTTCATAGGAATTTTTCACCTCTTGTGGTAAATTGAAAAAGTTTCGAACTTCACTATAAAGATCCTTTACAAGTTCATCCGATAAAAAATGACCCCTCAAGGCAACAAACCCTATATCTTCAAAGGCGCTTCCTATCTCCTGGATAAATTTTTTATTTCTATTCTTATCTTCAGATAAAAAATCTTGAAGATTTACACTTGGAATACCGCTCATGTCCAAAAATTAAATTAGCATATCAAATTTAGTGAAATAATTAAGGTTATCGATCAAGAAAACATTCAATTTTGTTCCAACCTTTCGTTACATTTAACCCAATATTAGTAGACAACGTTATATTATTATGAAATATCAGCCTAAGACCATAAGCAAGATTACCCAGTTAAAACTATATGAAAGGATGATGAAACCTCGCTTGATCGAGGAAAAAATGCTGATCTTACTGCGTCAAGGGAAGGTTTCAAAATGGTTCAGCGGTATTGGACAAGAAGCAATTTCAGTTGGGGTAACGTCGGCTTTGAAGGATGAGGAGTATATTTTGCCAATGCACCGTAATCTTGGTGTCTTTACCTCGCGTAATATTCCCTTATATAGATTGTTCGCACAATGGCAGGGCAAGAGCAGTGGTTTCACCAAAGGTAGGGACCGCAGTTTTCATTTTGGGACCCAGGAATTCAAGATTGTCGGGATGATTTCCCATTTGGGACCTCAATTGGGCGTTGCAGACGGGATAGCGCTGGCAAATACCCTGAAAAAGGAAAAATTGGTAACCGCCGTTTTTACGGGGGAGGGTGCTACCAGTGAGGGAGATTTTCATGAAGCCCTGAACGTTGCCTCGGTATGGAACCTCCCAGTTTTGTTTTGTGTAGAGAACAATGGATATGGTCTCTCAACACCTACCAATGAGCAATATAAATGTGAGAATTTAGCGGATAAGGGGATAGGGTATGGTATGGAATCCCACATCATTGATGGCAATAACATTTTGGAAGTATATGAAAAGGTAGATGCCCTTTGTCAAAGTATGCGAACAACACCCAGGCCTGTATTGTTGGAATTCAAGACCTTTAGGATGCGGGGCCACGAAGAGGCAAGTGGTACCAAGTATGTTCCACAGGAATTGATGGACCAATGGGCCAAAAAGGACCCCATTTCCAATTATGAAAAATTTTTGGTCTCGGAAGGGGTATTAAATGACGGTTCCATAGCACAGATAAAGGATAAGATCTACCAAGAAATTGACGAACATCTGCAGATGGCCTTTAATGAAGATGAAATCACCCTTGACCCCGAGACCGAATTAAACGATGTGTTTAAATCTTTTGAATATCAAGAGGTTAAATCAAAGGGTAAGACTTCGAATATACGCCTGATAGATGCCATATCACAAGGATTAAGGCAGTCTATGGAGCGGCATGACAACCTGGTACTGATGGGCCAGGACATAGCCGATTATGGTGGCGTTTTTAAGATAACGGAAGGATTTGTGGAGGCTTTTGGCAAAGAAAGGGTAAGAAACACCCCAATTTGTGAATCGGCCATTGTTTCCGCGGCAATGGGTCTATCCATTAATGCTATGAAGGTTATGGTGGAGATGCAGTTCGCTGATTTTGTTAGTTCCGGTTTCAATCCCATTGTTAATTACTTGGCAAAGTCACATTACCGTTGGGGGGAGCATGCAGATGTGGTGGTTCGCATGCCTTGTGGCGGGGGAGTAGGTGCAGGACCTTTCCATTCCCAGACCAACGAAGCCTGGTTTACCAAGACCCCTGGATTAAAAGTGGTCTATCCCGCTTTTCCCTATGATGCTAAGGGTTTATTGGCAACCGCAATAAATGACCCAAACCCGGTCCTCTTTTTTGAGCATAAGGCACTCTATAGGAGCATGTATCAAGATGTGCCGGAGGATTATTACACCTTGCCCTTGGGCAAAGCGAGCATTTTAAGAAATGGCTCAGATATCACTGTGGTCACTTATGGGGCAGGGGTTCATTGGGCCTTGGAGGTCCTGGACAGCCAACCGGAAATAAATGCCGAATTAATAGACTTGCGTACGCTTCAGCCATTGGATTTGGAGGCTATTTATACCTCGGTCAAGAAAACGGGCAAACTGATCATCTTACAAGAGGACAGTCTTTTTGGGGGCGTGGCCAGTGATATTTCGGCCTTGGTCATGGAAAATTGTTTTGAACACCTGGATGCACCGGTAAAAAGGGTGGCCAGTTTGGACACCCCCATCCCATTTGCTAAAAAACTGGAACAAAACTACCTTCCAAAGGCGCGTTTTTCATACGCTATCAAGGAATTACTTGATTATTAGCATATACGTTACAAATAGCTGTTTTTGTATTAATATTGCATGTTGAAATAACGACCTTGCGGTGTGATTTTACAATTCGAATTGTTGTAAAGCCCTTTTGGAGTATTTCAACGTATATAAGTTAATTTAAATCCTAAATGATGAATAAAAAACTCTTTTTTGTACTTGCCGTATCGGCACTTTTAATGACATCTTGTTCCGTGACCAAAGAGGTAAGGGGTCAAAGGAACTTGTTGAGTGGGACATGGTCCTTAAACAATATCTCCTATGAGAACAATACGGGAACCTTCACTTCATTGCTTTTTAATGATGCAAAGGACGTTTGTTTTAAGGGCAGTGAATGGTTTTTTAGGGACAATAATAGTACTGGACGCTACACCATCCCAAGTGGTAGCCTTTGTTCCGGGGGAGACCGTTATATCAAATGGTCCGTAGTAAACAGGGAAGGACTTTCCAATCAGTTGCAGTTTAAGTCGATCAATGCCAAAAACAAGGATGTCAGTGGTGGTTTTGGCTACCGTTTGGATATCGAAAATATAACTCCACAGACCATGACATTGAAATCCGATGTCTCAGTTAACGGTTCGCCTGTGACCGTAGTTTATCAATTCACTAAAAAGTAAAATCGTTTAAAATGAAAAAAATAGTTTCAAAAAGTATTATGTTCATGTTGGCACTAACTATTATTGCCAGTTGTAGTACCGTAAAAAATGCAAATAAAACCCAAAAAGGTGCCGTAATCGGTGCTGCCGGTGGTGCAGCTGTTGGAGGAATTATCGGCAACAATGTAGGGAAAGGAAATACTGCTTTAGGGGCCATTATTGGTGCCGTGGTAGGTGGTGCAGCGGGAGGTTACATTGGAAATCGAATGGACAAGCAAGCAGAACGAATAGAGACCGAGATTCCTGGTGCGGAAGTGTCAAGGGTAGGTGAAGGGATCAATGTGACGTTCAATGAAGATGCGGGTGTATATTTTGACACCAACAAAGCTTCAGTAAAGGGTGCCTCTGCAGAAACATTAAACAGATTGGCTGGCGTGTTGAAGGAATATCCGGATACCAATATTTTGGTAGAAGGGCATACCGATAGCGCAGGTAGCGCCGAGTATAACATGAGCCTATCGCAACAACGAGCACAATCCGTTTCCAATTATCTAGTCTCACAAGGTATCGATAGAAGTAGACTTACCACCAAGTGGTATGGTGAGAACCAACCAAAGTCGGATAACTCAACTGTTGAGGGAAGAACCAAGAACCGCAGGGTAGAAATGGTAATTGTGGCCAATGAGGCGTTAAAGCAAGAGGCCATCAATAAGACAAAAGGATAAGTAATCCACAGCCATTTATTAATAAAATCCCGTCATTTTTGGCGGGATTTTTTATTTATAATAGTATCTTCCATAAATGGTAGATTACGATGTTATTATCATTGGGGGAGGTTTGGCAGGCTTGACGGCAGCCTTGCACCTCAGAAAAAATGGACATAGCGTTTTAGTACTTGAAAAGCAGCCATATCCACATCATAAGGTCTGTGGGGAATATGTTTCCAATGAAGTATTGCCATATTTGGAATACTTGGATATTTCTTTTGCCGAATACCAGGTGGCACATATAGATACGTTGCAATTTTCCTTGGTCAATGGCAGGACCATTACTACAAAACTGCCCTTGGGCGGAACAGGTATAAGCAGGTATGCCTTTGATGATCTACTGTTCCGAAAGGCCAAGTCCAAGGGAGTGGATTTTGTCTTTGAAAGTGTGGCTAAGGTATATTTTGAAAATGACACTTTTTCAGTAACCACCAACAGGGAAAATCAATTTTCCTCACGAATAGTTTTGGGTGCGTATGGAAAACGGAGTACGCTGGACATGCATTTAAAGCGCAATTTTGTGCAGCATAAATCCACTTGGCTGGCGGTTAAGGGGCATTATGAGTTTCCGGATTTTCCAAATAATTTCGTGGCCCTACATAATTTTAGGGGAGGGTACGCCGGACTTTCCAAAACAGAGACGGGAGCGGTCAACTTTTGTTATCTTGCCACCTATGAAAGCTTTAGGCAGGAAAAGGATATCAATAGCTTTAATACCAATGTGGTTTCCAAAAATCCTTTTTTAGGTCGGTTCTTAAAAGAGGGGGAACTCTTGTTCAAAGCCCCTTTAAGCATCGCACAAATATCATTTGACAAAAAAAAAGCGATTGAAAACCATATGTTGATGTGTGGGGATACGGCCGGACTCATTCACCCCTTGTGTGGCAATGGGATGGCCATGGCGATACACAGTGCCAAGCTGGTTTCGGAGCTTGTGTCCAAATATTTTAATGATAAATGGTATGGCAGGGAACAATTGGAAGACGCATATCAAACTACATGGGACCATGCCTTTCAACATCGTCTATGGATGGGGCGAAAACTGCAATCCTTGTTGTTGAATCCCAATATGTCCCGGTGGGCATTGGGCACCGTTGGGAATTCACCGTGGCTCTTGAACAAGCTCATAAAAAGTACACACGGAAACCCGATTGCCCTATGATCAATACCACTAATAGAAATACGGATCCAGAATTAATGGATGATCCCAAAGTCCCGGAACCGATCCTTAGGGAGGTTTTGGAGGATATCTCCCGCGTAAACCGACTTCTGAACGGTAATAGAATTACGGTAATGGCTGTATATGAGTTGATCAGGGAAAACCCACAAGAAATGTATACCATCGTGGATATGGGCTGTGGAGATGGACAAATGTTGCGGCAGGTGGCCGATTTTTGCCGTAAAAAAGCCATTCAGGTGAAGTTGATTGGTATCGATTTGAGTGAAAAGGGCATTCAGATAGCCCAAGAACAATCTCAAGGTTACCCAGAAATACACTTTCTTAGACAGGATATCCTAACGATGCAGGCAGACAAGCTGCTCTGTGATATTTTGCTCTGTACGCTGACCATGCACCATTTTAACAATGCCGAAATCCCAAAATTCTTGGAACAATTTGTGAAATTGACCCAAATTGGTGTGGTCATCAATGATTTGCAAAGAAGTAAGGCAGCATATTATCTTTTTAAATTGTTTAGTATTATTTTTATAAAAACGGAAATTGGAAGATCGGACGGCCTTACATCCATAAAGAGTGGATTTAAGAGGAATGAATTGATGTTTTTTTCAAAAGCAATTCCAAATGTATACCATTCGGTACAATATAAGTGGGCCTTTAGATATTTATGGCTCATGAGAACAAATAGACCCCAAGTTAGGAAATGAATGAAGTTAGGATTGTAGCAGTAAGAAAACAATTGCCGGAATACAGTAGGGATACCAAAGATATATTGCCACTAGTGGAAATGTGGTTGGGCAATCAGGAGGAACGGTTTAGGCGTAAGGTCCTCAAAATATTTGAAGGAGCCGCGGTAGACAAACGCTACAGCATTATGGCGCCGGAGGAAGTTTTTATTACGACTTCATTCGAGGATAAAAACGCCATTTACGCCAGGGAAGTCAAAAAACTGGGCTCGGGGGTGCTTCAAAAAGCCTTGACTGCTGCAGATTGGCAGACAAATAGCATTGATTTTATCATTACTGTAAGCTGCACAGGAATCATGATCCCCTCCCTGGACGCCTATATCATTAATGATCTGGGATTGCGGCAAGATGTGGTACGACTCCCGGTGACGGAGATGGGCTGCGCGGCCGGAGTCTCGGGCTTGATCTATGCGTACAATTTTTTACGATCCAATCCGGGGAAACGCGCGGCTTTGGTGGCAGTGGAGAGCCCTACGGCAACCTTTCAACTGAACGACTACTCCATGGCCAACATGGTCAGTGCCGCCATCTTTGGCGATGGTGCGGCCTGTGTGCTGTTGTCTTCGGAAGAGGAAGCCAAAGGGCCCAAGATAATGGGAGGGGAGATGTACCATTTTAAGGACGCCACCCATTTGATGGGTTTTGACCTCACCAATCATGGGCTGCAAATGATATTGGATCCTGCCGTTCCAGAAACAATCGCCTCTCATTTCTCAGATATCGTACATCCGTTTCTGGAACGCCATAATTCATCGATAGCCAAGGTTGAACATCTGATCTTTCATCCCGGGGGAAAGAAAATTGTACAAACAGTGGAAGATCTCTTCGGGGCCATGGGCAAAAATATAGATGATACCAGGGAAGTACTGCGGTTATATGGCAATATGAGCAGTGCTACCGTATTGTATGTTCTGGAGCGCTTTCTGGAAAAGGAAATTGCCCAGGGCGAACAAGGGCTTATACTTAGTTTTGGACCTGGATTTTCGGCTCAACGCGTGTTATTGGAATGGTAGTTTGCCACTATAATGGGAATACTAAATAGTGCTTTTTAGGGGTAATAAAAGAGTTGGATCAGGTGATTATGGATAAGAACGGAACAAAATTGGAAGAATGGGCCTTGATATTAGGGGGCAGTAGTGGCTTAGGCTTGGCCACGGCCAAAAAGTTGGCAAAACACGGATTTAACATTTTAGTTATACATAGGGACAGAAGAATTGACTTCCAGATAATTGAAGAAGAATTTAAAAGTATTACTTTAAATAAAATTAAGTTAAAATCATACCATATCGACGCTACCAATCCAGAGCGAAGAATGGCCACTATAAAGGAAATCTATGGTGTTTTGGGGCAAAATGGACGGATAAAAGTCCTTGTTCATAGCATTGCGAAAGGCAATTTAAAACCCATGCAGTCTAAAGATGGAAGCACCTTGAGCAATCAGGATTTTCATCTTACGTTGGATGCCATGGCCATAAGTTTGTACGATTGGACAAAAGCCCTTGTGGAAGCCGAATTATTTTCGGAGGATGCTAGGATCATTTCCTTTACCAGTGAAGGCAATTCCAAAGCCTGGGAGAACTATGCGGCGGTTTCGGCAGCTAAGGCGGCCTTAGAGGCGATCACCCGCAATATAGCGCTAGAATTTGCCCCTATGGGCATCAAAGCCAATTGCTTGCAGGCGGGAATGACACTGACGAACTCCTTTGAAATGATCCCAGGGAGTGAAAAATTGAAGAAAAATGCGTTACAACGTAATCCCAGCGGCCGATTGACCACCCCGGAGGATGTGGCCAATGTTGTTTTTCTTTTAACAACGGAGGAAGCAAAATGGATCACGGGTACGGTGCTGAAGGTAGATGGAGGGGAAAGTTTGCGATAGCACAGGGCCTTAGATTTTAAGTTGAACCCAGAAAACGCTCAAGAGCATTAAATGGAATATAAATACATACTAGATCAATTGCCCTATGGTCCAGAATTTCGCTTTGTAGATCAGCTGCATCACATAGATGATGATGGGGCTACAGGGGAATTTACCTTTCTGGAGGGGCTTTATTTTTACAAAGGCCATTTCAAGGAAAGACCAGTGACCCCCGGGGTAATATTGACCGAATGTTGCGCACAGATAGGATTGGTCTGCTTAGGCTTATACCTACTTAATAAAAGTAGTACTTCAACTATAAAAATAGGATTGAGCAGCTCGGAAATGGAGTTTTATCTCCCTGTTTTTCCCAATGAAAAGGTAGTGGTAACCTCAAAAAAAATCTATTTCAGATTCAATAAACTAAAATGCGAAGTGCGAATGCACAATAGTAAGGGAGAATTGATCTGCAAAGGTGTTATTGCTGGAATGCTTAAAAAGGAAGATACATGAAGAAAAGGGTAGTGGTTACTGGAATGGGGGTGTGTGCCCCCAATGGTGTAGGGATACAGGCCTTTACAGAATCTCTTCGGGAAGGCCATAGTGGAATTCGTTTCCACCAAGAACTGGAGAAATTAAAATTTTCTTGCCAAATTGCTGGAAAACCAAATTTTAGTAAAGATCATATAAACTTATACTTTAATCCATTACAGCAACGGGGATTAAACGCAAGTGGTATAGTTTACGGGGTTATGGCAGGCATGGATGCTTGGAATGATGCGGGGTTGAACATAGCTTCAAAGGAAACTCCGGATTGGGATAGTGGGATCATCTTTGGAACCGGGATCCTTGGGGTGGACAAGTTTAGGGAGTCGATCCACTTGATCGACGAGGGCAATACCCGTAGGTTGGGGAGCACTTCCGTAATGCAGACCATGGCCAGTGGTATAAGTGCCTATTTAGGGGGTATTTTGGGCTGTGGGAACCAGGTGACCACCAATTCATCCGCATGTACCACGGGCACAGAGGGTGTTTTAATGGCCTATGAGCGCATTATGGCCGGGAAGGCCACCCGAATGTTAACCGGAAGCTGCAGTGATAGTGGGCCTTATGTATGGGGCGGATTTGATGCGATGCGCATATTGCCCAGTGTATACAACCTTGAACCGGAAAAGGCAAGCAGGCCCATGAGTGCCTCTGCAGCCGGCTTTGTTCCTGGCAGTGGGGCAGGGGCCTTGGTATTGGAATCCTTGGAAAGTGCCCTAGAGCGCGGTGCCCATATTTATGGGGAAGTGCTGGGGGGAGCAGTGAACAGCGGGGGGCAAAGGGGAGAAGGAACCATGACGGCCCCAAATAGTGAAGCGGTACAACGCTGCATAACAGCTGCTGTGGAAAATGCCAAAATACAGAAAGGGGAGATCGATGTTATCAATGGTCATTTGACGGCAACGGGAAAGGATGCCATGGAGATCCAAAACTGGAGTGCCGCCTTGGAACGTTCCGGAACGGAATTTCCCTATGTGAACTCCTTTAAGGGCCTAATGGGCCATTGTTTGGCAGCCGCGGGCAGCCTTGAGTGTGTTGCGGCATTATTGCAATTCAAGGAAGGGGCTGTTTTTGGAAATAAGAATTGTGAGGACATACATCCGGACATCCTAGAGGTCGTGGATGCTGCAAAAATACCGAGGGCTACCATGGCACATAGTCCAGAAATTATAGCAAAGGCCAGTTTTGGTTTTGGGGATGTAAATGCATGTGTTATTTTTAGGGCCTATAAAAACAATTAAGAACTACCGATCAAAGAATACTATGGAAGAACGCTATGAGCAGTTAAAAGGAATCATTAAAATTTACCTCCCTGAGGATGTTACCGTTGAAGACATCACCCCTGAGAGTCATTTTATCAATGAGTTGAACATCAACTCAGCCAATTTGGTGGATATCGTATTGGATGTGGAAGATGCCTTCAACATCGTATTAGAAAATGAGGATATGGACCAAATGAAGACTGTAAAGGATGCCTTGGCCATTATTGATAACAAGCTCAAAGCCTCCTAGGTCCTAGGGTTATTGGGATTGAAACTACGTTCTTTCCAATTAGGCCTCTTTTTCCGAAAATATCATGGATGCGGCCACCCCACCGAATAGGGCTAGGGCTATTACCCCCAACGACAGCCATTCAGGGAATTCCACATAGTGGGTCAAAAGCATTTTTATGCCCACAAAGGCAAGGATAACTACTAGGCTATAGTTGATATACCTGAACTTTTCCAACATTCTGGAAATTAAAAAGTACATAGATCTAAGCCCTAGGATGGCCAAGATGTTGGAGCTGAAAACAATAAAGGGGTCTGCGGTAATGGCCAGAATGGCAGGAATACTGTCCAGGGCAAAGAGGATATCCGTAAGTTCTATGACAATAAGTGCCACAAATAAAGGTGTAGCGGCGGTAAGCCCCATTTTTTTGATAAAAAAAGCGTGCCCGTTCATTTTGGTGGAGATAGGAAAAATCTTTTTTACCTGCTTGAAAATAAAGGATTTACGGGGGTCAAAATCATCATCATCGGATTTTAGCATTTTGAAAGCGGTGTACAGTAAGAATACCCCAAAAACATAAATGATCCACTCAAACTTGGTGATCAGGGCCACCCCAAAGACGATCATCAAAGCCCTAAATAAGATGGCTCCCAGGATTCCCCAAAATAAAACTCTGTGCTGGTACAAAGGAGGAATACTAAAGGATGAAAATATCACGGCGATAACGAACACATTGTCCACACTTAAGGAAAGCTCAATCAAATAACCGGTAATGTATTTTATAACAGCCATACTGGGTGTAAGGCCTGTTGGATTGGCAATAAGGTTACTGTCGAAGAGCCAGTAGATCACACCGCTGAAGGCCAACGCCACAGTTACCCAAATGGCGGTCCATATGGCAGCTTCCTTGGTTTTGATTACGTGTTCATCTTTATGGAAAACCCCGAGGTCCAAAGCGAGGAACACCAAAATTAAAGCGATAAAAGCAATCCAGACGAGCATAGCTATTTTTTGAGGTCACAAAGCTAATCATCATTTGATATTATAGACCAAAAAAAATAAAATAAATTGGAGGGAGATGCAGTAGGGAAACCCATAACCTAATGTGGATTTCTATGCACTAATATCCTTGGATTGATGCCAACGGCCCAGCTCAGTACTAGGCAATTAAAAATGGGTCTGCAGTTGCCTACAGACCCATTTTTATTAAAAAATATTTATTTTCTCCAGTACTTCTAAGGGGTTGAACCCTTTTTTTATGGAAAAAGGAAAGTATATCCTTTTTACTAATGTGCTTTAATTTTATCTTTTCGTTTCCTCAATTGTCGTTCCAAATCATCAACCGTTTTTGCAATGGAAGCCTCAAAACTACCGTAGCTCGACTCTGCAAAAAGCAGCGGTCCCGGGGAACTCAATCGTATGGCACATATCATTCCGGTATCTGGGGAGGAAGTATTCTCGGTCTTAAAGAAAACATCGGCGCGAATTATAAAATCATACTTGTCCAATAACTTGTCTACTTTCTTGCCAGCAAATATTTCCAAACGATCACTGGCTTTTACACCATCGTATTCAAAGTTTATATTCATAATAATTATAATTTTTTGATTAAGGTAAAGAGGTAAAATAAAGAAAGCAAATATTTTCAATTAAGGTAAACATAAATTTTATGTCATCAAAACGTTAAACGCTGATTTACCGATTATTATAGTTTATAAGGAAGGTTAAAGTGTCAAATTTAATAGGACTTCCAATATTCTCCTATCAAACCCTAAATCCTATAGCTATGACTATAGGGAGTTTTAAAGCGTTGATCGAAGCTTGAAATTATAATTGGCATACCAATTGGACAGAGGAACCAAATGATTGGTGTGGGAAGAATCCACAAACAATTATTGGAAATTAACCAACTTCAAAGGCGAGTGGAGGGCTATAGCTCTCCGATACGATTTGCGGCTAAACCATCATTATCGTATATTCTATTTTACATAATATAAATTATAGTACAAATGTATCTATAACGTAAAACGGCGCATGCTTGCATTTTACATAATTGCAGATATAACTTACGCGCTAGCGTATTATATCGTCAGCCATTATGTAAAAGCCGTTTTACTGGAGTGTTCGTTCATGTTCGTTAACTATAACTGCATGAAGTAAATTATCCCTCAGCATTTAATCATTTAAGCGAAATATGAACAGGGTAATGAATCTTCCTTTAGTTAATGGTAGATTTTCTATGCTATCTTCTAGGTTTAATAATACAATCTAAAATCAAGTAATTTACAGGCATTGTAGTGTCTTTGATGTAACTCTTCCACAACATCTAACATATTATCATCTTCTTTAAATAAGTTAAAGAATGCTTTATCAAGATTTGAGCTACTTATTCCATTAAATTCATTGCCATAGCCAGAAACACCTTTTGCGCCAGTAATATCCAAAAAATATTGTGCTTCTTCTTCGTCTAAATCTAGGATTTTTGCATTTGAAAAATGTAAAATCTTTCCTTTTAACCTTCCTTCAAAAATTTCTGCAATTTCTTGTAAACTATAATAGTAATCATTTAGACAAATACTATTTGCTTCACCTGTTATAACCAAGTAGATTATTTCATAGTCTTTAAAATTATGATCATTCAGGACCAGTGCATTTAAGCTAGCCTCTAGACCTTCAATGGTGTCGCATGTTTTATAAATACTAGCCACTCCATATTCCATGGCCAATTGTTCCAGACTTTCTTGTGCTTCGGTAACCTTGTCCGTTTCTATATCCTGAACCGCTTCTAAACAGTAAATGAATTTTTCTGAATCTATAAAGTTTTCTTGAGGTAATTGCGGTCTTTTCGCTAACAAAATTCTGAATTTATGCAAATTGTATTAAACACAAAATTAAGATAACTATTTTATTCTTTTCAAAGTTTAGACCTTTAAAATACCTAGTCACTGGCCAATTTCTTTTGTCACGTATGTAAAAGCTAACCAATACACTATACTTAAAAAATGTTCCGCATTCGTTTGCTATAATTCCATGATGTAAAATATCCCTCGCCATTTTAACATTTAAGCGAATTATAAGCAGGTTCATGAACACTTAAAATCCATTTGTTAATCCCCCGCCATACACACCTCTATATTGGTGTTACACGCCAAGTATTATAAAAAGAAAGCAATATGCAATGGATTTCCCCACGCTTATCTGTTAGCGCGCCATATAAGAGGTAAGCGCAGCGTCTCCTGTTTGATAATACACCTGTCCGGTAATATCGTCAACCGCATATAAGGGCTCACGGTCCTTACCAAGATTAATTTCACCCGCTACTTTACCCGTAGTTTTGCTGACTTTTAACAATACAATATCTTTTTCTTGTTTTGACATAATGAACATAAAATCCCTACCTTGTTTAGTGGCTTTGAGTCGGGCATTCGCCTTTCTAAATGCGGCCCCGGCATAACTTGAGGCGGCATTGCCCAAATCCCCATAGGCGTTTCCTATTTGAGAGACCAGTTCTCCTGCTACTTCGTCTTTTTGACGTACGTCGTTTTCGGCTGCGGCCATGGCCCCTGAAACATAGTATGAGGTGGCACCAATATACGCGGCCCTAATAGACGAGGCATATAGCAAAGCACGTTTCCAACCCGCTTCCTTGGGTGCAGCATAATATTCCTGATAGACCAGAGATCCATCAAAATTAAATTTTGCAACATTCTGATCGGAGTGTATAAAAATACCTTCCTCCAAAATTTCTAGATTCGATGGGGATTCCTTTCCCTCAAATCGAAGTTCTACTTGTGAAAAATCACTGACTTGACCGTTAGACTTATCCACAACTTTTAAAAGTCCGGAACTGTAATCAAAAGCATAGATTTTACCTTGATGCTCAGCGGTAAGTCTAGGGCTGGTTTGAATACTTTTATTCCACTTCAGTGTACCCGTATGATGGTCTAAAATGTTCATCGATTCGGTCGTAATATATAGGATTGAATTTGCCAGTGGAACAATCCCAACGACTGTGCCATCCACTTTGACAGGTTTTTCAAAGGTAATGGCCCCAACGGTTGGGTCTAAATAATTGAGAAAATCTTTATTGGCAGTTCGCGATACCAGCAAAATACCATCACCGGAATCTAAATAATCATACACTCCGCCTTTGATAGCGATACCACGGCCCTTTTTCCCCCAAAGTCCTTCACGGGTCTCATAGTCAAATAGGTTTATTTTTGTTCGGTTACCATCATCGGGCAACACAAGCATTCCCTTATCTAAAAAATTAACCTGACTGAGCGCCCCATTTACTTCTAATTCTTCGCTCCACACCAAACTACCGTCATTGATATCATACGCGTTATAGTGATTGGTATAGTTAATGGTGGTATTACCAGAGGATGTGGTCATGCCGCCTTGCCGCTCTTGCTGTGACCCCAAATAGAAGACATCACTGCCTTCGGGCCGGTAATAATGTAGCTGTATATCCATATCTTTGGAGACATGCTCCGCGGCCTGCTTTAATAAGGCCCCAAATTTCCCCATTTTGTCTATTTGCGCTGCTTCATTGGAGTTCGTTTTCTTCCAAATTACGTCTCCGGTATCTGTATTGAGTTTGTAGTTGTTGAACAAGGTTACGATAAGAAGTTCTTGATTATCAAGTTCATTGGCAGCAACGATACGGCCAAATTTTTCATTCATCGACCATGACAAACTAGCATCTGACATTTTTACGGAAACCATGAGGGGTTCTCCATTGAAATCCGTTCCGGAAACAAGAATCGCATCTGAGTTATACAATAAATGATAGCTAGCAACCTTTTGAAGTCCGGCATTTTTAGAATTAAAGACTTCGTTGCCGCTAAACTGATCAATGAGATGTAAGCTATTGCCTGTTGTTACCGAAAAGAACGGACTATTGGGAAGTTCTTCGAAAGCAGCTCTTTCAAGATTGCCAAAGGCCCTTTTTCCCCAACTAATATCACCTGTTTCGGTATCGATACCAATCAATTCTTCCCTAGAACTAACGATAAGGTTGCCAAGTGAAGTAACTTCTTGCCATAAAATTTTAGTAGGTACCTCTTTGTTCCATTTCATCTCTACCTGTGAAAAGGATAGTAACGGAAACACTATCAGTAATAAAAAAAGTGGTTTTATCTGGCTCATATTCTGGTTTTTAGTCTTGTTAGAACGCAGTACCTACCTATTTAGTACAATCTATTCAGTATTATCTGAGCCAAGATTCCAATCCTATAGACCTAAATGCCCATACTATCGAAAAACGTAGTTGTACTCAAGGTCTTTCCTGATGCCGAATTCAACTTGGATACCTATCAAGTAATTTATACCATTCCATACACATTTATTCATAGCTAGTTATTTTAAAGTAAGGAATTCATGCGCCTCAATAAAAAGTACGGTGGCACTCCCCTCCTACCGTCAGGTTACATAATAAGTGTTTATTCTTTCTTTAAGGTATTGATGAACCTCCTCTGTCGGTTTCATTACCTTTTGAGAAGATACTTTTTAGAAGAAAAATTTTAAAGAAATCACCCGCTGGATATTTTCTTTTGCTCATGCCCTCGCCTATTGTTTTACCAAAATTATCTTAAGCCAGGAAAATTATAAATATCCGCTTATCTTAGATACCAGTAAAAAAGAACCACAATTTTGAAGTTATAAAATGAAATACACCTACAAAGGGAGTGATAATAGCCAATTTAATCTGACCGATGTTTCAGAACTAAAGTATAAATCACCTAAAGAAAGAGATGATTTATATAAAATAGTATGGGCAATGAATGACGATATAAATTTGGGTATAGATGGTTATAGGGTCTTTTTACAAAAGAACCACATTTTGTTTGCCACACCTTTGAATCAACTTGATCTAGATATAGCACATAAAGATATCGTTGTTTACACTTTTAATAGAGAGTTTTATTGCATTAGAGACCACGACGTAGAAGTTTCTTGTAATGGTTTTTTGTTTTTAGGCTCCTCTTCTCCTGTGGTTGTGGATCTCAGTAAAAGGGAGCAAAAAAGTTTTAGCCTATTGTACGAGTTTTTCGTTGAGGAGTTCGAAACTATAGATCATATTCAAGGTGAAATGCTTTTAGTTTTATTAAAACGTCTTTTGATAAAATCAGTCCGTATTGCACTTAAGAAATTGCCGGTTGAAGAGATGCCGCAAACAAAATTAGATACCATACGACAATTCAATCTATTGGTAGAAATGCATTTTCGAGAAAAACATAAGGTTAGTGAATATGCAGCGCTTTTGCATATGAATCCAAAATCATTATCCAATCTTTTTTCTAGATATTTCAATAAGTCTCCATTAAAGGTAATTACTGAACGTATTATATTGGAAAGTAAAAGATTGTTAGACTTATCCAATAAAAACATTAATGAGATTGCAACAGCATTAGGATTTGAAGAGGTCTCACATTTTTCAAAGTTTTTTAAAACCCAAGTTGGGTTATCTCCAAAAGAATACAAAAATAGAGTTTAGTTGTTTTTGAGTGAAATATGCAACTAAAAAGAAGATGCTCTCAATGTCTAAGGTGTTTTTTTATGCTCTAATCAATCGAAAAATCCTTATTCCAATTGTTAAAAACAATAGTTTCATTCAATTTTATAAACCATGTCATTTTCTGATTTTAATAATTTTTGAGTAAAATATACAAAACCAAAGGATAAATACATAAGTGATTTTAACTTATCCTAAGGTAATTTTGCACTCATAATTAAAAGAAAGGAAAAGCAATGTTAACTTGGAAAGATGTAATTAGTTTTAGTGTAAATGGCAATCCTACACCAGACCGAACTGTTGAAAAAACAGAAGCGGAATGGCATGAATTATTAACAGCAGCGCAATTTAGAATTACACGTAAAAAAGGAACGGAAGCTCCTCACTCTGGAGCCTTGTGCGGTATTCATGAAGCAGGAAAATATAATTGTGTATGTTGCGATACTCCGTTGTTTGATTCTACCATCAAGTTTGAATCAGGTACAGGTTGGCCAAGTTTCACCCAACCTATAAAAGAGAGCGCAATTAAATATGAAAAAGACACCATGTTTGGTATGGTGCGGGCAGAAGTGATGTGTAATACTTGTGAAGCACATTTAGGCCATGTATTTCCTGATGGACCAGCCCCAAGTGGGTTGCGTTATTGTATCAATTCTGAATCAATGCAACTAGACCAAAAATAGAAGCTAAAGACTATTAAAGAAACAAACAATTATGAAGACTGACATTAGAGATACTAAAATATTTAGAGCGCCAGAATTTGATGTAAAAAACTGGGTAGATGCTAACGGAAATAAAACTGAACCAATACAACTATCAGACTTTGATGGTAAATTCAAAGTATTATACTGTTTTCAAAGTTGGTGCCCTGGTTGCCATAGTACTGGCTTGCCAAACCTAAAAAAAATGGTTGCGGCTCTTGAAGGCAATGAAAAAGTAGTCTTTTTAGCTATACAAACGGTTTTTGAAGGTCATGATGACAACACCTATAATAAAATGCTTGAAATACAGAAAAAATATGATTTAAAGATACCTTTTGGGCATGATGCTGGCAATGATGGAAATTCTCGCTCTAACATCATGACGAACTATAAGACTGGGGGCACGCCATGGTTCATATTAATTGACAAGCATAATAATGTAGTCTTTGCAGATTTTCATTTAAATGTTGACGCTGCAATGGAGGTCTTAAAGAGTATTAAATAACTATGTAAATCATGATTCAAGAAATTAAGTTATACGGTACTGCTGGTTGTCACAAAACAAATTATTACAAATTGGTGTTAGATGAAATTGCCCTACCCTATGCGTTTTTAGATGTGGAAGCAAACGAAGACCATGCAACAGAATTACGTGGTTTGTATGAGAACGGAAAACTGAATTTCCCAACGATTACTATTGGAAAAAAGAAATTACGGAATCCGTATAAAGAGGATATTTTTAAATGGATGAATAAATTGATACCTAGTAGATTGCATATCTTACATGAGAAAGAAAACCATCGCTTCACTTTATACATCAACGGTGAATTGGCCAAAGTAGATTATACTTTAAAAGATGGAAAGATGTACTTAGTACATTCTGAAGTACCCTTTAATCTTCGCGGTCAAGGTATTGGAAAAGTACTAGTGGAGAAGACTTTTGAGCAATTGACAGCCGAAAACTATACTGCGGTTGCCATTTGCTCTTACATAAAAGCTATTAAAAACAGGAGTGCATATTGGAAAGAAATTATTGGATAATTTTTGAAAGGAAAACAAGAATGAATAACTCTATATGGAATGATATTGAAAAAATACGAGAAGGCTATTCACAAGGACACTACAATAACAGTAAATATGGAATAACTAAAACTATATTCAACAATGGATATTCTTTCAAAATATTTGGAGAACAGCTCTCTGGAAAGGATTTTATAAGTTTTAATTATTACATCACAAAAGATAGGGACCTGATAAAACCATGTGAAATGCCAGAGCAAAAAGTGGTACACTTTTTAAAAAATGTAATTACAGAAAGTACCTTAAAGTAGTAGTATAAATCAAATAAAGTAGATTCTAATGGATAATTATAAAAAAGCATATATAGCAGGAGGTTGTTTCTGGGGAATGGAAGACCTTTTTAGAACACGCCCGGGAATTATTGATACGGAAGTAGGTTATTTTGGCGGTGAAAATGATAATCCCACATATGAAAATCACCCTAAACATGCGGAAGGCATTGAGTTGATATACAACGCTAAAGAAACTTCCTTTATACAAATTTTGGATTACTTTTATCGTATTCACAATCCGACAACGATAGACCAACAAGGTAACGATCGAGGCTCTAGTTATCGATCTGCCATATTTTTTCAGAATGACGACGAAAAACGCATCGCTGAAGAATTTATCAAAATTGTAGAAGATTCCAACAAATGGGAAGGCAAGGTTGTAACTACTTTAGAACCTTTTACAATTTTTTGGCCCGCAGAACCTGAGCATCAAGATTATTTAGTTCGTACTCCGAATGGCTATACCTGCCACTTCGAAAGATTTAAAAAACCCTTTATTTAATCCAAATGAAAGATATAAAATTTAGGAATACACGATTTGATCCCAATAGCACACCATTTCTTAACTTAGCAAAACAAATGGCCAAAGCCTTCGGTTATACAGCGAACTTGTCAACTGATAAGACACTTGCACAACTACTGAGATTGCGTGTAGCACAGAAAAATGAATGTGCTTATTGCATTGTTCTTCATGCAAACACAAGTAGAGAAATTGGCATACCAGCTGGAAAAACAGATAATATATCGTCATGGTGGAATGGCGACTTGTTTTCTGAGAAAGAAAAAGTAGCATTGTCGTATTGCGATGTATTGACCGAGGGAAGCCATAAAAATTTTCAACAGTATCACGATGCAATGACACCACATTTTTCAGAGGTTGAAATAGCAGAAATTGCGGCTATTGTAATTAATATGAATGTGTGGACACGCTTAAAGTTAGCACAAGGAGAAACACCATATTTTGAATAGATGCATCAAATTAAAGCCATAGGATTAGGTACGGCAGCCATAGGCAGACCTCAATACATCAATATAAATCAAGAAACTAAAGCCCCTTTCTCTTTGTCTGAATTTCGACGAAAAGGGCTTGAAATGCTCGATTATGCTTATAATGCAGGAATTCGCTATTATGATACCGCCCCTGGATATGGGCTTGCCGAGCAATTATTGATAGATTGGCTCAAAGAAAAGAATGACCCCAATATAACCGTAGCCACTAAATGGGGCTATACCTATGTAGCTAATTTTGACCCCAACGCTAAATTGCATGAGGTCAAAGAGCATTCGTTGCAAAAATTGAATGAGCAATGGGAAGTTTCTAAACAACTCTTTCCTTACCTAAAGTATTATCAGATTCATTCCGCAACCTTTGAATCTGGCATCCTTGAAAATGAAATTGTTTTAGAACGGCTATTTAGGTTAAAACAAGAACATAATATTAAAGTTGGCTTAACCACGACAGGAGGCAATCAAACCGAAGTATTAAAAAAAGGAATGGATGTTCATTTTAAAGGTGAACAGCTTTTTGAGGTGTTTCAATGTACCTACAATATTTTAGATCAGAGTATCTATGAACTGGGTTGTGAAATTGTTTCCGATAAAAAACAATTGGTCATAAAAGAAGCCCTAGCAAACGGGAGACTCTTTCCTAATGTAGCCTATCCAGCATATAGCGTCTTCTATAAAAAATTAGAAATGCTTTCGAAAAAATATGACGTAGGAGTCGATGCCATTAGCTTGCAATTCTGTTTAGCAAAACTTGATGGAGCTACTATTCTTAGTGGCGCCAACAAACCTGAATATTTAGCTCAAAATATAAAAGTAACTGAGTTTCGCCTGAGCCCTGAAGAAATAGAAGAATTATCAAAATTTAAAATAGATCCGAGCTTGTATTGGCAAGAACGAAAACAATTGACTTGGAATTAATTCTACAATGGAAAACCTAGTGAAAATAGGATTTGGAGGAGGATGTCATTGGTGTACTGAGGCGGTATTTCAATCTTTGAAAGGAGTTGAAAAAGTGGATCAAGGCTGGATAGCATCAGAAGGTAAGGCCATTGCTTTTTCCGAGGCGGTCATCGTTCATTTTGATGCTTCGCAAATACCGCTCCCTGTTTTGGTCGAAGTTCATTTGCGCACACATAAAAGTACCTCAGAGCATAGCATGCGAAATAAGTACAGATCAGCCATTTATTATTTCAATACGGAACAGAAACTGATCTTAAGAGATCTTTTGAATGAATTTCAACCCAAGTTTGATAATCCGTTGATCACAAAGGTTTTGCCTTATCAGAAATTTAAGACCTCTGGTATTGATCTGGAGAACTATTATTTTAAAAATCCAAAGAAACCATTTTGCACATCTTACATCGATCCGAAGTTAAATTTATTGAAGTCGACTTTTTCGACATATACAGATAAAGAAAAATTGAAACATTTAAATCCGAATTAATATGAATTTAGTGCAAAATCTAAAAAACTACTTTAAAAAGAAAGATAACAATCAAGAGGTAGGTGACGCACCCGCAGGCATATGTCCAAATTGTTGGGGAAAGCAAGAATGGGATGGCGAGTATTATAAATTTATGAAAGGTCAAAATGCTAATCCGAGTGATGAAACATATACTAGTTTTGTTCAAAATATTGCAAGAAATTTAGATAAGATAACCATTAAGGAGAGTACGTATACTTGTGAGACGTGTCAAATAAAATATGAATCCTCGTAGTTTGTGAGATAACCGGACTATAGTTTACAGACTCATTTTACATTATATTCAAAAAGAATAACAACAATGTAAATTACAACAGGATTATCTATTTTTATCGCGTATGTCAAAGCCGTTTTACTGGAATGCTTCCTGCCACATCATCTTGCAGCTTCATAAAATTGATTCTCAATCAATTTATAAAACTCGTATTCGTAAGCTATAATTCCAAATAATATAAAATATTCCACAGTCATTGGTTTTCATAAGCAACCTCTGTCCTTGGGTAAGTAAACATTCGTATTTTTGCTTCTAGTATAATTTTAATGTTTGTACATAGGTGCAGAAATTTTCAACTATTCGCTTTTCATCAACTTTGAAATGTACATTCAACAACAAAAAACCAAGACATGATTATACCTAAACTACATTATATATCCCAGGGAAATTCCCCAAAAGAGCATTTGGAACACATCCAGAAAGCGTGTACATCTGGTGCAGAATTAGTGCAATTACGTTTAAAAAATGTTTCAGAAAAAAAACTTTTAGAGTTAGCCAAAGAAGCTAGAGAAATTACCTCTCATTTTCAAACCAGATTAATTATTAACGATCATTATAAAATAGCAAAAGAGGTTAAAGCGGATGGTGTGCATTTAGGAAAAAAAGATTCTTGCCCCACTATAGCGAGAACGCATTTATATACTTGGCAAATTATTGGCGGAACAGCAAATACCTTGCAAGATTGCGAAACATTAATTGGTAAAGAAGTTGATTATATTTATTTAGGCCCTTTTAGATCAACAACAAGCAAAGGCAATTTAAGTCCGGTTTTAGGTTTAAGCGGCTATACCGCAATTATAGAAGCCTTAAAAACTGAAACACCAATTATTGGTTTTGGAGGTATAACCACAAAAGATGTTACAGCCATATTAGAAACGGGTATTTCTGGAATTGCTGTATCTGGAGAAATTACCCATAATTTTGATGCCATAAGAACATTTAGCCAATTACTAAACGCATCTTCAACGGAAGAGAAACGCCATACCTTTGAATAAAACACGAACACTATTTTTATTAGAGCAGGAAAAGAATGCTACTCAAGATTAACTAATATAATACCATTCCTTGCAGCTTACCCTCCCTCCTGCCGCAGATAGCTATTGCTGTCTGGACGCTCAATTTCGTATGCATTATTGATAATCCCACAAAAAAAAAGCCCATCTAAATAAATAGATGGGCTTTTATAAAACTTGAAGTATATGTATTAGATAACTTTTACGTTTACTGCGTTTAAGCCTTTGTTTCCTTCTTGAAGATCAAATTCAACTTGGTCGCCTTCGCGTACTTCGTCAATTAATCCTGAAATGTGTACAAAGTGATCTTTTTCAACTCCTTCTTCAGTGATAAATCCAAAACCTTTAGACTCATTGAAAAATTTTACTGTTCCTTTACTCATTGTAATATTTATTAAATTTATAATACTTACTTAAAACGCAAAGGTCGTGCCATTTTTTTTAATAAACAAATTATTATACTTGGATCTGCACGTTGGCTATCGGGAGGATTACATTTAAAGGCTCATTCACTATATTTTAGAGGGCATAATCGGCATAAATTGTAAAGATTAAGAATCTTTACAATTTTGAGGCAGCTGACACGCTGACGATTATAACGTTTGGATTAATCTGTATTACTATCGATTGCCAACGCCCGTCTCGCCAACAAATCCAATCATCCACTGGATCATTTGATTTGTTGGGTGTTTAGACCAAAATTTTATGAGGCCAAGGTTAACATAGAGCTTCTATTTCACATCATACTTTAACAACAGCTTTTGTTTTCTTGAATCGGCGGACAAGCTACAGTTCCATAAGAACAAAATACACAACAATCTCCTTCTTTTGGTTTTATTACTGCTTTACAATTTTTACAATCATAAAAGAATTGGCAAGCTGTAGTAGGCATTACTTCCTCTTTTCCATGACCACATTTTGGACATGTTATTGTAGATTTTAATAGTACATCCATTATTCTATAATTATATATCCTGTTTTTCCAACAGCATCTTCAATTTCTTGATTGGTAACTTTTGTTTTATCATAGGTAACAACTGTATTGCCCTTTTCATGATTTGCTTTTACTTCAATTATCCCATCAAGTTTGTTCACTTCACTTTCTATATGCACCTCGCATCCAGAACAAGTCATTCCTTTAATAGAATATTCAACGTTATCAATATTTGATTCCGTTACATAAACTACTTCCCTATTCGTATTTGGATAAAATAGTTGAGTGTAATATGGAAATGCAAGCATTAATCCTGCAAACAATGTAATAACAAGGAGAAACTTTTTTGAGTTAATAAATTTTGGCTTTTCGTCTTCGCAACCACAATCAATTTTTTGATTTTTAGTTTTTAATTTTTGACACCAAGCTACTGCCAACACTAAAATTGTTAGCGCAATTAAATAGGGCCTAAACGGTTCAATCCAGGAAAATGTTGAAGCAATTCCGCTTGTTCCCGCAATTAAGGCCAAAACAGGTGTTATGCAGCATAATGATGCCGCTATTGCAGTAATAATGGTAGTGCTTACCAACTTCTTTTCTGAACTCATAATTTATCCTCTAAAACGTTACTGTCATCTAATATTTTAAAATTGGATTCAATAGCGGTATTTTATCTTTTTTAATTGAATAAAAAGTAGTTTGTGCCTCTTTTTGAGAGTAAATAATATTTCTATCTTTTAGTTTTCTTAAATGCTGCGAAATTGCTGAAACCTTCATTTCAAAAATATCACTTAAATCACACACACACACACACAAAAAGGCGTTCTTCTTGATTCAATAGGTACAATATCATTAATCGCACAGGGTTCCCCGTTAAACTTAAAATATTAGAAAGGTATTAAAAGAAGTATTCAAATCCTGAACATTGTCTCACAAAACATAAATTAAATGAGTAGCAACACCAAAATATAGCGCTGTTCTGTACTTTAGACAGGACCTGGAGCATCGTTTTGAGCACTAATTATCGTTACAACCACATTACCAGGGCCTGCAACAGGTAGAACGCCGACACTGTTTAAATTTTGTCATTCTAAAAAAAACGTACCTTACCCATTGTTATGCGTGCATCCTAACGGTACCTAAAACCTAAAGAAAAATGACCAAGTATAAACATATTTTTGAACCCTTGGATTTAGGATTTACAACCCTAAAAAACCGGATTATCATGGGTTCTATGCATACCGGATTGGAAGAGGAAAAAAATGGCTTGGAAAAAATAGCCACCTATTATGCAGAACGTGCCAAAGGTGGCGTTGGTTTAATAGTTTCCGGCGGTATTGCACCTAATGTACAAGGCTGGACAGGACCTTTTTCTGCACGGATGAGTACCAAAAAACACGCAAAACACCATAAGGTAATTACAGATGCAGTGCATGCAGCAGGTGGTAAAATATGTATGCAAATCCTACACGCAGGACGCTACGGATATCATCCGTTTGCAGTGGCACCTTCTGCCCTAAAATCCCCCATTAGTCCCTTTAAACCTTTTAAACTAAAGAAAGCCGGCATTGAACGTACCATTCGTGATTTTGTAAACGCTGCTAAACTATCAAAATTGGCAGGTTATGATGGTGTAGAGATTATGGGTTCTGAAGGGTATTTAATCAATCAATTTATTGCAGAACGAACAAACAAGCGTACCGATGCTTATGGGGGAAGCTACGAAAATAGAATGCGATTACCCATCGCATTGGTAAAGCAAACGCGTGAAGCGGTTGGAACTGATTTTATCATTATCTATCGTTTATCCATGTTGGATTTAGTGGAAAAAGGCAGCTCTTGGGAAGAAGTGGTAGCCTTAGGCAAAGCCATTGAAAAAGCGGGTGCCACGATTATAAATACCGGAATTGGGTGGCATGAAGCCCGTATACCCACCATTTCAACCTCAGTACCAAGGGCTGCATTTACTTGGGTTACCCAAAAAATGAAAGAAGAGCTTTCGATTCCCTTAATTACTTCGAATAGAATAAATATGCCCGAAACAGCTGAAAATATTTTGGCAGAAGGTCATGCGGACCTTATTTCGATGGCACGCCCATTTTTAGCGGATCCGGAATGGGTACATAAAGCGGAAGTGAACAAAGCGGACGAAATAAATACCTGTATTGGTTGTAATCAAGCGTGTTTAGATCACGTTTTTGCACGCAAAGTAGCCAGTTGTTTGGTAAACCCAAGAGCATGCCACGAAACGGAACTAAACTATCTTCCGACGAAAAAAAAGAAAAAAATTGCTGTGGTTGGCGCAGGTCCTGCAGGTTTAGCTGCGTCAACCGTTGCCGCACAACGCGGACATGACGTGACCCTTTTTGATGCCGATAAGGAAATAGGAGGGCAATTCAACATGGCCAAGCAAATTCCAGGGAAAGAAGAATTTCACGAAACCATTCGTTATTTTAATAAGCAAATAGAGTTACACCGTGTAACTCTAAAATTAAATACGCGGGTAACTGTTGAAGATTTAAAAAATGGCCATTTTGATGAGGTTATCCTGG